>CAKZLS010000241.1 GCA_937127205.1 uncultured Rhodospirillales bacterium | reverse complement strand
CCATCCGGCCGCGGATGCGGCCACCAGGGATCGGGATTCGAGCTTGGTCGGGTCGCTTGGAACCACGTCGCAAAACGCCAAGCCATAGCGGTCGACAACCGCCTGGGCCAGCTCCATGCAAGAGGCGATGGGATGGTCGAGGCGGAACTTGATGAGCTTCTCCGAAACCGCGAAAGCGACAAGACGTTGCGCCGCGGGTCGGGATATGTTCAGCGCGGACGCAATCTCGTCCTGGGTCTTGCCCCCGATATAATAAAGCCAAGCCGCCCGCGCGGCGAGATCGAGCTTGTCTTGCTGCGACTCTGACCTGTCCGACACGCGTCGACCTCTCTCCGATTGCGGTAACTTGGCCTTCGCGGCCTACCCGCGTTACGTTCGTTGGTGCCCACCCCCTAGTTTACCACAGCGCCGGCCAAACCCCGGCGCTACCCAAGATCCCAAGCGTCGACGCGCCGCGTGACGTTTCATTATTGACGTATCTACCATAATTTGAGCATTTACTCAATTTTTAATCATTTAATCAATCCGATAGCCTATTGGCATCGTTCAGGCTGGGAGGCATTTCCGTATTGCGGGTGGCTCGAGGCTTAGGTCAATGGCCAAAGCTGGCGTCTCCAAGAGCTGGCGTTCTGCTCCATTGAACCTCGATAACGCGCACGTCCGCCAAGCGTTATACTGCTTGCTTGGCGGTGACGGTGGCCGCAAAGTAGGAGGCTGCGCGCTGGACACTGCGGGACGGAAAAATGGGCTTCGATGCACCAACCGATAGCGAAGAGGAGGAAGCCGCCCATCGGTGGGAGTGGGACAACGAGATGAATATGGGTATCCCAACGATCGATGCCGATCATCGCGACCTGGCCCAGCGTTACAATGCCCTTGTGCAGGTCCTATTTCGAAATGGTGACCCGGCGGTGTTTGAAAAGTGTTTCCGCAGCCTCATCAGCCAGGTCCGCCGGCACTTCGCTTACGAACAGCGCCTGATGATCGATCTTGGCTATAAGGCCCATGATTCGCACGCGGCGGAACACGAAAAACTCTTGAATGAAGCGGAGGAACTGACCCGGCGGGTGAGGACGGGCGCCGAAAAATACGACTGCTCCGCCTTGGTGCAATACATCAAATACTGGCTGATCGAGCACATCGTCCGCGATGACCGCAAACTCGCGCGCTTTTTGCACGAGCGCCGGTCGGTCTAAAGGGCATGCTCACGCCCGCCGAAACCTACGAAGACGTCTGCCGGCTCATGCGTTGGCGCATCCCGGAATTCTACAACATGGGCGTCGACGTCTGCGACAAGCACGCCGAGACGACGCCGGACCGCGTTGCTTTAATCGTCGAAGACGAGGACGGCGCGGTCACAAATTACAGCTTCCGTGATATCCAGCGCCTTTCCAACCGCCTCGCCAATGTGCTGGTGGCGCGCGGTCTCCGGCGTGGCGACCGGGTGGGCGTGCTGCTGTCGCAGTCGGTCGAGGCCGCCGTCGCCCATGTGGCCGTTTGGAAGGCCGGGTTCATCTCCATTCCTCTGTTCACCCTGTTCGGCGAGGACGCGCTGGAGTTCAGGCTCGCCAACAGCGGCACCAAAGCGGTGATCACCGACGCGGACAACCTCGGCAAGCTCGAGGCCATCCGCGAGAGCCTGCCGGACCTGCAAACACTGATCGTCGCCGGCGCGGGATCGGCGGGCTTCCCCGCCCCCCACGCCAGTATTTGGGACTTCTGGTCGGCGCTGGACCATGCGTCCGATACTTTTGCGCCGGTGAACACCAAGGCCGACGACCCGGGCGTGATCATCTACACGTCGGGCACCACCGGCAATCCCAAAGGCGCGCTGCACGCCCATCGGATCTTGCTCGGCCACCAGCCCTCGGTGGAGTTTTTCAACGAGTTTTTTCCACAGCCGGGAGATCTTATGTGGACGCCGGCCGATTGGGCCTGGATCGGCGGGCTGATGAACGTGCTGATGAGTTCCTGGCACCACGGCGTCACCGTGCTGGCCCAGCGCGCCCGCAAGTTCGATCCGGAACAGGCGCTGGCGCTGATGACCCGGCATTCCGTCCGCAACACCTTCATGCCGCCCACGGCCGTACGATTGATGCGTCAGGTGGAGCGCCCGCGCGAGCGTTTCGGCTTCGGGCTGCGCACCCTCACCTGCGCCGGCGAGCCCATGGGCGCGGAACTGCTGGACTGGTGCCGGACTGCCCTCGGGGTCACACCCAACGAATACTACGGCCAGACCGAGTGTAATCTGGTGGCCGCCAACTGCGCCAAGATCATGGACGTCAAGCCGGGATCCATGGGCCGCGCGGTGCCCGGTCACACGGTGGAAATCATCGACGACCAGGGCCGCGGGGTCCCGCCCGGCACAGTCGGACAGATCGCCGTCCGCCGTCCGCACCCCGTGATCATGCTGGAATACTGGCGCAATCCGGACGCCACGGCGGCAAAGTACATCGGCGACTGGCTGCTCACGGGTGACGAGGGCCACAAGGACGAGGACGGTTATCTATGGTTTCTCGGCCGCGACGACGACGTCATCACATCGGCCGGCTACCGCATCGGTCCGGGCGAGATCGAGGATTGTCTCGGAAAGCACCCAGCGGTTGCGATCGCCGCCGTCATCGGCGTTCCCGACCCGCTCCGCACCGAAAGCGTCAAGGCGTTCATCGTGCTGACGCCGGACCACACCGCCGACGACGCGCTCGAGGAAGATATCCGCGCCTATGTAAAGACCCGGCTGGCGCGCCATGAATACCCCCGCATGATCGAATTCGTGGACTCGCTGCCAATGACGGCGACCGGCAAGATCCGCCGCCGTGAGCTCCGCGACCAGGAGATCGCCAAGCAGCAGAAATAGCGGCTCACTTATCCGCGATTTGCGCCTTCATGCCGCGGGCGGCGAAGGTGAAGCCGCCGTCGGCGCCGTCGATGAAGTGGAGGTGGCGCGAGTCCTTCAAGTCGAACAACAGACAGGTCATCAGCGCCGAGCCGGAAACATGGACGCCGTAGACGATATCCCCCCGGCCATGGACGGTGGCGAGTAGTTCCTCGATGGCCGCCAGCTGGTCGCCGGTGCAGTCCAATACCAATCTGAGAGTGTCGTCGAACCGGCGGTCGTCGCAGTTGGCGCGGAGCTCGGCGCGGTAGACCGGCGCGTCGTAGTCGCCGATCTTGCGGTCGAACCATTCGGCGATGGCCTGGAAAAAACTCTCGGTCAGGAGCGCCGCCCGTCCACGCCCGGTGGCCAATCGCTCAAACCCCAGACCGCGCGGCGGCCATCGGAACCGCATGGTGTCGGCCCGCGCCGGGCGCGTCGCATCCATATCGGGCCGCAGGATCCGCTCTATCGTGCTTATTAGGTGGTCGTAGATCCGGCCGCGGGCGGTCTCGTCCCCGGCTGTCGCTGACGCCAGCACGCAAACCATATGCCCGTGGCGCGCGGCCAGCGCTTCCCACCGGCAGGAGAGGCCCTCGAGGTCGGGTGCCGCGTTATCGGGTTCCGGAAGTGTATATATGCCATTCGCATCGGCCTTGACCAGTTTGTCGGCCATCGCCGCGCCGCCGCCGGAAAACGCGGCCATCCGGTTGCCGGGACTGAGTTCCATCATCGCCACTTGGAGATCCGCGCCCCGCGCACGGATGTGGGCCACGGGCACCGCGCCGACCCGCATGGTCAGCCCGAACCGCTCGGCGGCCAGCCTTCGCGTCCGCATCAGCGCGGCATCGATGGCCGGCGCAAGATTAGCGGGTGTTAGAATAGTCGCGCCGTCGCCGCCGAATACATAGGCCAGCGCTACCCCGTCTGCCGCATTTACCGCCGCCATGATACACGCGGCCCCCATCATGTTGACTGCCTTATAACGTCCCTGCTCGATGGCCTGGGTGGAGTTCTCCACATCGCAGCAATAGACGCGCCAACCGTCCGGCGCCGGGGTATAGCGCGCCGGATCCGCCACATCGGCAAACCGCGTAAACGACGGCAGTCGGGCGATGAAGTCGGGTTGGGTCATAACGACCGTGGATATTAGCCTTAAGCTGCTTATGCAAACATCATTAACTATTCGTTCACAATTACTTGCAAACACTGTTCAATGGGTCCAGAATCCAACAGCTTTTTCGATCAATTTCGAAAACTGCACCGGAGACAACGCATGATCAGTAAAGTGCTCGTTCCGTTGTCCGTAGCCGTAGTCACGATTTTACTTGCCGTATCCGCATGGGCTGGACCGCTCCATGAAGCTGCTCGCGAGGGCGACACGGCGACCGCCAAGCGGCTGATCGCCGAAGGGGCGAACGTGCAGGAAATCGACAGCGAGGCGGCTTTGACACCCCTGATCGAAGCCGCTCTGGCCGGAAATAAGGACATGGTGGTCATGCTAATCGACAGTGGCGCCGATCCGAGCGGTCGGGACGGCAAGGGCTTCACGGCGCTGCATGCGGCGGCCTACAAGGGGCACCTGAATATCGTCGTGTTGCTCATCGATAAGGGCGTCGACGTCAACGACCACAAGAACAAGGCCGGGGTCACACCCCTCCACGCGGCGACCGAAGGCAATTTCCGGGACGTTGCGGAAGTCCTCCTGGCGCAAAAGGTCGAAATCGATGTCGAGGATGGCAGCGGCTGGACACCGGTGATGCGTGCCACGTTCAAGTCCTACCCGGAAATGGTGAAATTGCTCCGCGATCATGGCGCCACCTGTTCCAAGAGTGCCGGCAAAGGATTCCTCGACTATTGCATGACCGCCGGAGCCTGACCCAGAGAGATTGATATGACCCGCTCCACCCTTTTTAAGCGACACCTGTTAAAGCCAATCGCCTGTCTGGGTGTTTTTTTCATCGTGTTGATGGGACCCGGCCAGCCGTTGACGGCAGGCTCAGAAATCAACACCGGGTACTTTGGCAACGTGGCCATCAAGGGCTATGATCCGGTCGCATACTTTACCGAAGGCAAGGCCACTAAGGGAAGCGAGGACCACACCCTCAAGTGGCTCGGCGCCAACTGGCGCTTCACCAGTGAAGACCACAAGAAGGCTTTCGCCGCCAATCCGATCAAATACGCGCCGCAGTACGGTGGCCACTGCGCCGTCGGGACGTCCTCGAACGACACGACCAACGACATCGACCCGGAAGCCTGGGCGATCATCGATGGCAAGCTCTACCTGAACTACTCGAAGGAAGTGCGGAAATTACTGAACGAAAAACGGATCGCGAAAGCCGACGCCAATTGGAAGGACCTTCGAAACAAGGCGGCTCAGTAAGCGGCCCAACGCGGAGCATCGCGGTTACTGCTTTAAAGAGAAATACTGCACGGTTGTCGGGTTAACATAGACGTACTCGTTGCGGTCCTCGGGCGTGCCGCCCGGATTGCGATAGACGGGACCGCAGAGGTCACGGCTCATGACAAAGCCTTCGAACCGCTCGCACAGCTTGTCTCCCTCGATGAACGCCATTCCGCTCAAAAGGGTCGTTGCCGCAGCATAGACGGTGTTGCCGTCTTCACCGAACTCTTGGATGAACGGGAGTTTTCGACCGGCATCCATGCCCGACCAGGTCTCCTTGGAAATCAGGTTCTGCAGTGCGGAGCCCGTCAGTCGCTGTTTCGGGCCGCCGCGAAAGCCGAGCGGCCATTCGGACATGCCGGCCTTGCGAAGAGCGTCGAGGCGATGATGCAGGTCCTCTGCGCGCGCGTGATGGTCGTAGGCTGTGCGGTACCATGCGAGGTTGAGGAATGGTTCCCGCTCGCGTAAGGACTTGACCTGCGCTTGAGCCTTGTCCATCAGGCCTTGCTTCGCGTAGGCCATGGCGAGGATCTCTCTGGGAGTGTCCGCTATCCCGCGATCCTGGGTCTTGGCAATGGGCTCCAGCACCGCAATGGCTTCGTCATATTTGTGGTTCAGAAACAGTGCCCATCCATAGTAGGTCGTAAGGTGGGGCGGAGGCAGTGGGTTCAGGCGAACCGCCGTTCGGATCGAGTCCAGCGCCGCCTCGGCCTGCCCCGCATAACCGAGCACAATCGCCAGTGTCGTATGCGCGTCGGCACTGTTCGGGTCGAGTTCGACCGCCCGCCGGGCAAACTGCAAGGCCGCGTCGTGGTCTCCGTCGACCAACCTCAGCAGCGCCAGCACCGAATGGGGATCCGGCAGGGTCGGGTCCAGGTCGAGCGCCTTCCTTGCCGCGTGCTCGGCCACCTTCCTCGCAACCGCGCCGCCCATCACGTTGCGGAGAGAGTTCAAACGCAACGCATCGGCCGCCACTTGCGCAAAGCCGGCATAGGCCCTGGCGAATGTCGGATCGATGTCCGTGGCCCTCGCATAAAGGTCCAAGCTTTCGCGCATGCGGGTCTGGTCGCGGCTAAAGTAGCCATCACGGGCCTTGAGATAGAGGTCATAGGCTTCGAATTTGGGCGCCGGGCGTTCCGCCAGTTTCGTTTTTTCGATTCCGGTCAACTGTACGGCCAGCGCCGAGACGATCTCACCGACTACTTCGTCCTGCATTGTGAAAATGTCCGTGATCTTGCGGTCGTACCGTTCGGACCAGACATGATGACCGGTGGATCCGTCGACGAGCTGGGCATTGACCCGCAACCGGTTGCCGTCACGCCGGATGCTCCCTTCGACCACGTAGGCTACCCCCAGGTCTTTGGCCACCGCCTTGATGCGGACGGGCTTGCCCTTGAAGGTGAACATTGAATTGCGCGCGATCACGAACAGTCCCGACACCTTCGACAGATCAAGGATCAGGTCGTCGGTGAGCCCATCGGCGAAATACTCCTGCCCCGGGTCGTCGCTGAGGTTGGCGAACGGCAGCACGGCGACGGATGGTTTGTCTGGGAGCGCCAGGGGCGCCTCGTGCGGAACGATTTGGGCCGTTTGCGGCGTAGCCAGGTAATACCAGGCAGCGCCCCCTGCCCCGGACACCATCGCCAGCACCGCCGCGATCGCCGCCCACCGGCGACCTGGCGAGGCCTGCTGCTTGCGCTTGGGAAAATCAGTGATCGTTCCCGCATCGGCGGGGTCGAACAGCACTTTATAGACGTTGACCGGATCCTCGACGTTCTTGACCTGCCGAGGTCCGAGAGAGCAAAATCCCACATTGACGTTGCCTTTGACCTGATCGAGAACGCGGCCGGTGATGAAGATGCCGCCAGGCTCGGCTAGAGTCTCCATACGCGCGGCCACGTTGACGCCATTGCCGTAGATGTCGTCGCCGTCGGCGATGATGTCGCCAAGGTTGATACCGATGCGGAATGTGATCCGCCGATCCTCGGGCGTTTCCGCGTTTCTTTCTGCCACTCCCCGTTGAAGGACGACGGCGCATTCGAGTGCATCGACCACGCTCGCGAACTCAATAAGAGCGCCATCCCCCATCAGTTTAACGATGCGGCCATGATATTGGGCGACATTAGGTTCGATAAGTTCGGCGCGATGGGACTTTAGGGCAGCCAGAGTTCCGCTTTCGTCCTCACCCATGAGACGGGTGAAGCCAACAACGTCGACGGCCATGATCGCAGCAAGCCTCCGCTCCACTCCGTCTCATCCTCCGTTTCCAAGGTATGCTGAGATTAGAGCTTTACTGGGCGCCGTTGGAACATTCTTTGTATCACTGGCGCCTTGGTTCGATGGAAACCGCCAGGACCTGCTTGTTCATGTGAGCATCGAATGTGTGTGTGTGTCAGTTTTTTGGTTGAGATTTGGCCAACCAGCAGACCGCACATCACCTGCTCACCCTTTGGGCGCTCTTTGTTGCGGTCTTTGGTTGCGGACGCGGCCTAGTAAGCGCTTAGGCTGACCCGTTTGACGATGAAACCGTCTTTCGAAGGAAACCGCTCCGCTATCAAGGTTCGCGCTTCGCGCTCATCGCGAGCAACCACGTCGCGAGTCTGAAGATCCGCCCACTGATCGTCGAAGTAAATGTGCGTTTGCTTCTCATTGACGAGCACCCGTACCGCTTCGTTGTAGAGCGCAACCTCGAAAACCTTGAAATCGTTTTCTTGCAAGTGCAGCATTTTCTGCTTCTTTTGCCGCGGGATCTTCCCCGCCGCGTTGTTTCCCCTTGTTTGGGCCTTAACTCCCAGATACCAGCCCATCGTTACATTATCGAACCATTAGATCATAAACTATTTTAAAATAATATAGCTAATTAATTCTGAACGGTCAGTAATCCTTGCACTCTCTCTGTAATGCATACGTTATCACTATGCACTAGCAAGATGCATTGCGCGGTCTCGAGAAATGATCAAGATGTAGGGTGCGATCCTCTTTTATGAATTATCTTCAATGTTCGCGTGCGCGATAGGATTGGCCATTCGATCCGCAGCCCAAGGCTCGGATTCCGCAGATAACTAAGCAAAAACAGCGTCGTCGTTGTCAACGTAGGCACCGCAAGCAGAAGCAGCCAGAAGGACTCGGTAAACGCCATCCACAGAAGCATTCCGCCCACGTAGCCCGCTCCCGCCAAGTACAGGATAGTGCAGAATCGATCCGCGTAATGAATCAGAGCCCCAGCACCGTTCGCACAAGTGTATTTAAAACGATTCCAAGAAGAGTTCATAAGAATACAGTTGTGCCAAACCACTAGGGGTTTCCGATGATGGTCACTTCGACGGTTCGCCGCCGCGCCTTGTTGTCGTGATTGATGGCGATGACCTGCTGCCAGGTGCCGAGACACAGACGGCCGTCGCGAATGGGCACCACCACCGACGGCCCCATGAGCGACGCTTGCACGTGACTGTGTCCATTGCCGTCGTGCCACGTCATTTCGTGGGCGTATTCCATGTCGGGCGGGGCCAACCGCTTGATCGCCCTTTTCAGGTCCTCGACGGCGCCCGGTTCGTATTCGATCGTGGTCAGCGAACCGGTCGACCCCACCGTCGAGAGCTGGGCGCTTCCGCTTCG
This sequence comes from uncultured Rhodospirillales bacterium, assembly GCA_937127205.1. Lineage (GTDB taxonomy): Bacteria > Pseudomonadota > Alphaproteobacteria > Rhodospirillales > Defluviicoccaceae > CAKZLS01. The sequence continues at coordinate 14,834 of CAKZLS010000241.1, read as the reverse complement.
GATCCCCGACTCGGCAACGATCCCGCTCAACGGTGCTGTAATATCGGCGATATCGGGTCCCACCCTGAGGGGGACATCAATGGCGTCACAGTGAACCAATACGCTCATGATTTTTCGCTTTTCCTCTCGGTTTTCGGGTGCCAGCGAACCATATCACCACGATAGAGAAGAAAAAACCGCTGACGCGGGCTTACCGCCACCGTCACGAGTGTGGTAAATCATGGCTCATTCTTTCCCTTCAAACTTATGCTGATGTTTTGATGACGGTCACCACCCGATTTGCCCCCTCGCCCACCGGTTTCCTCCATATTGGCGGAGTCCGCACGGCGCTGTTCAACTGGCTGTTCGCCCGCCACCACGGCGGACGCTTTTTGCTGCGAATCGAAGACACCGACCGGGCGCGCTCCACCCAAGAGGCCGTGGATGCCATCATCGACGGGATGAAGTGGCTGGATCTGAACTGGGAGGGCGACTGGATATCGCAGTTCGCGCGCTCCGAGCGCCATGCCGCGGCCGCCCGCCGGCTGCTCGGCGAGGGCAAAGCCTACCAGTGCTTTGCCACGCAAGAGGAACTCGCCGAGATGCGGGACAAGGCGCGGAGCGAGGGACGCTCGGTTCGCTACGATGGCCGCTGGCGCGACCGCGACCCGGCCGACGCGCCGCCGGGAGCGAAACCGGTGATTCGCCTGAAGGCGCCCCGTGAGGGCGAAACCCGGATCAGCGATCTGGTCCAGGGCGACGTGACCGTGGCCAATGATCAACTCGACGACATGGTCCTGCTGCGCGCCGACGGCACGCCCACCTATATGCTGGCAGTGGTGGTGGACGACCACGATATGGAGATCAGCCACGTCATCCGCGGCGACGATCATCTCACCAACACATTTCGCCAGTACCAGCTTTACAAGGCGCTGGACTGGGAACCGCCGGTGTTCGCTCATATCCCGCTGATCCACGGAGCGGACGGTGCCAAGCTCTCGAAACGGCACGGGGCGCTCGGCGTGGAGGCATACCAGGATATGGGATTCCTTCCCGAGGCGCTGTGCAATTACCTGCTGCGTCTCGGCTGGAGTCATGGCGACGAGGAAATCATCAGCCGCGATCAGGCGATCGAATGGTTCAGCCTCGACGCCGTGGGCCGGGGGCCCTCGCGGTTCGATACCGCCAAACTCGCCAATTTGAACGGCCACTATATTCGCCACGCCGAAGACGGTCGGCTGACGGACCTGGTGCTTGAGCGCTTGAGCGGCCGGCTCGACGGAACGTTGTCCGGCGATGCCCGCGCCCGTGTTCTGAAGGGGATGCCGGGATTAAAAGATCGCGCGAAAACACTGGAAGAACTCGCTGAAAAGGCAGAGTTTTATGCCATCGACGCCCCCATTGCCGTGGACACCAAGGCCGCCAAGCTATTGGATACCGGCGCGAAACAACATCTTGGGAAAGTGCGGGGACTTCTGCTAAACGTTGAGCACTGGAACGCTGAAGCGCTTGAACGGACCGCGAGGGACTACGTCGAAACTCAACAGCCCCAGGGGGTAAAGCTGCGTGATGTCGCTCAGCCCCTCCGGGCGGCACTGGCCGGTTCCACCGTGTCGCCGCCCATATTCGAAGTCATGGAGGTCCTGGGAAAGAACGAAGCGCTGGCTCGCGTGGGACAAGCCTTGGGTGAATGAACCCCGGACTATTGGGATTGGGGATGATTACTATTGGGGGCGGCTAAACCTGGATCGTTTAATCGGGAAGAAAAGACAGCGTCGGGAGAAATGGGCCGGGAACGGGAAGTTGGAATTTCAAGGATACGCGCATGAATAAGACATTAGCTGCGAACACCACCAAGCGGACCATGACCCTCACGGACAATACCACCGGTAAGAGCTATGAGCTGCCGGTGATCAGCGGCACGACGGGACCCGACGTCATCGACGTGCGCACGCTGTATCAGGATACCGACTGTTTCACCTTCGATCCCGGCTTTACATCCACGGGAAGCTGCGAATCCGCCATTACGTACATCGACGGCGACCAGGGTGTGCTGCTGTACCGCGGATATGCCATCGCCGATCTGGCGGAAAGATGTGATTTCATGGAGGTCTGCTACCTGCTGCTGTACGGCGACCTGCCCACCGCCGACCAGAGACGCAAGTTCGAGACCGATATTACTTACCACACCATGCTGCATGAACAGATGCACAGTTTTTACAACGGGTTCCGGCGGGATTCGCATCCCATGGCGGTCATGGTGGGTGTGGTCGGGGCGCTTTCGGCGTTCTATCACGACAGCACGGACATCACCAATCCGCGCCACCGGATGATCGCGTCCTATCGCCAGATCGCCAAGATGCCGACCATCGCGGCCTGGGCCTACAAGTACGCCATCGGCCAGCCGTTCATGTATCCGCGTAACGATCTGAAATACTCCGAAAACTTCCTCCATATGATGTATTCCAACCCGTGCGAGGAGTATAAGGTCAACCCGGTGCTGGCCAAGGCCATGGACCGGATCCTGATCCTCCACGCGGACCACGAACAGAATGCGTCCACCTCGACGGTCCGGCTCGCGGGCTCCAGCGGTGCCAATCCGTTCGCCTGCATCGCCGCCGGTATCGCGTCGTTGTGGGGCCCGGCTCACGGCGGCGCCAATGAAGCCGTTCTCAACATGCTCGAAGAGATCGGCGACGTCAGCAACGTTCCCGAATATATCAAGCGTGCCAAGGACAAGAACGACCCGTTCCGGCTGATGGGCTTCGGTCACCGGGTCTACAAAAACTTCGACCCCCGGGCGACCATCATGCGTCAGTCGTGTCATGAAGTTTTGGATGAGCTTGGCGTGCGCGACGAGCCGTTGCTCGAATTGGCCATGGAGCTGGAGCGCATCGCGCTCGAGGACGAGTTCTTTGTCGAGAAAAAGCTCTACCCCAACGTGGACTTCTACTCGGGCATCATCTTCCGCGCCATGGGCATTCCCACCAGCATGTTCACGGTATTGTTCGCCGTGGCTCGAACCGTCGGGTGGGTCGCGCAATGGAACGAGATGATCGAAGATCCGACCCAGAAAATCGGCCGCCCCCGCCAGCTCTACACCGGCCCCACCGAGCGTTCCTTCGTGCCTCTCGAGAGGCGCGGCTAATACGGCGGTTGGGATCAGCCGTACTCTTTTCGCTACTTTTCATCCACCGGCGGGCCGCGGCAGCGGCTCGCCCTCGACACTCGGCACGAAGACTCTGGGATGGCTCTCAATTCCCGGCATAAAAATGGGGAAATAGGTTTCGCTTTGGCGCTAGGCGTGCAAAACTAGAGATAAGCATAGTCTCATATACAGAACCATGGAGACGGCTGTGGGCGCTTTTACCGCGATGAAATCCGACGACCATCTCAAGGAACGGCACATCCCCGATTACCTCGCTGACGTCTCGGCCTTGGCCGTGGCGGTCATTGGCCGCGATGGCCAACTTTGGGAGGGAAATCGCGCCTTTATGGAGTTGATGCCTGCGGACGTGCCGGCCAAGGCAGGGGCGGATGTAAGCGGGGTTTTCGCAAATCCGCGGTTTGAGCAGTTTGCCGGGCGCCGAGTTCCGCGTGGCGTCTCGGCACAGATCATCTACGAAGGGGTCCTCAATCTCGGCCCACGGGCCGGCCGGGCAATGGCGCTGAATGGGACGGTATACGCGGACGATCAAACGCTCTTTGTTGTGGCCGAGCACAATGTGACGGTCATCGAACAGTTGAACTCATCGCTCAGTGTCCTCAACGAAAAGCTTGCGGAAATGCAGGGAGAGTTGACCCGGCTAACCCGGCAGCTCGCCCACCAGGAAGGTTTGGCTGAAGCCGCGCTTGAGGACCGCAATATTTTGTTGGAAGCCCTGACCCTCGGTGAGGGCAAAGACCGGACCTAAGCGTCGAGGACGCTAGTTCCGCCGTCGTCGTTTCCGTCTTGGCGCTTGTTGCGGCCCGGAAACACTCTTTGGATTCCCGCGAACAGTACCGGCACCAGCAATGTGCCAAGAACTGCGGCGGCGATCATACCGCCGAACACCGGAGCGCCCAAGGATTGCCGGCTCGCGCCGCCGGCGCCGGTAGCGATGACCAGCGGGATGGTTCCCAGCACGAATGAAAACGCGGTCATCATTACCGCCCGAAAGCGCAATCGGGCCGCCCGCAGCGCCGCGCCTCGGGCGCCTCGCCCGGCGCGATACTCCTGGATCGCGAACTCGACGATCAAAATCGCGTTCTTGCTGGCCAGTCCGATCAACAGGACCAAGCCGATCTGGGCGTAGATGTTGCTTTGCTGACCGAGCAACAACTGGACGGCGACGGCTCCGGAGATGGCGGCCGGCACCGACAGGATCACGGCGAACGGGATCGACCAACTTTCGTAGAGGGCCACCAATGCGAGATAGACGAACACGAACGCCAGCGAAAAAATGATCGGGGCCACATTGCCCGCTTGGATCTCCTGCAGTGACAGCCCGCTCCACTCAAAGCTCATTCCGGGCGGCAGCGTCGTGTCGGCGATGCGATCCATGGCCTGGATGGCGTCGCCGGAACTGTAACCGGGCGCGGCCGAACCGTTGATCGCCGCCGAGCGGAACAGATTGTAGCGGGTGATGGTCTCGGGGCCGATGGTGGGCGAAAGGGATACCAATGTTTCCATGGGTATGGTTTCGCCGCGGTCGTTGCGCACATAGAGGCGCAGAATGTCTTGGGGATTGCTCCGGGCAAACGCCTCGGCCTGGGCCCGAACCTGAAATACCCGCCCGAATTTATTGAAGTCATTGATATAGAGAGAGCCAAGCTGCGTTTGGAGCGTGCTGAAAATTTCGCTCAGCGGCACCCCCAGGGTCTTGGCCTTTGTGCGATCGACGGAAATGGAAATCCGCGGCGCCTCGGCCTGGAAGGTTGAGAATACCCTCGTCATTTCCGGTTGTGAATTGGCGGTGAACACCAGAGCGCGCATGGCCGCCGCCAGATCCTGAGGCGTTCGACCGGCCACGTCTTGGAGTTGAAATTCGAAGCCTCCGGTTCGCCCCAGGCCGCGAACGGCCGGCGGATTGAAGGCGAAAACCTCTGCCTCCTGGATAGCGGAAAACTGGGGCTGGAGCGCACCGATGATCTGGTGAACGGTGTGCCCCTTCGCTTCGCGCTCGTCGAAGGGCTCGAGCACCCCTACCGCGAAGCCAGCGTTTGTGGCCACGCCGGAGATCAGGCTAAACCCGCCGATCCAGACCACCTGATTGACGCCGGGTGTCTTGGCCATGATCTCGTATACTTTTTCCAGCACGGTATGCGTGCGGGGCAGCGCGGCGCCATCCGGCAGCTGCAGGTCGACGAAAAAGTAGCCTTGATCCTCATCCGGCAGAAAAGCGGCGGGAAGCCGGGTGTAACCGAAAAACGTCACGCCGAGGAGAACGGCGAAAACCAAAACGACGATACTCACGCGACGCACCAGAACCGCGACGACGGTGCCGTAGCGCGCGGTAACGTTGGCAAATCCCTTATTGAAAAGACGAAGCGGCAGCCATGGCTCTCGCTTTTTTCCGCCGAGCAACACCGCACAGAGAGCGGGGCTGAGTGTGAGCGCGTTGAGCGACGAAATGGAGACCGCTGCGGCCAGGGTCACCGCGAATTGCTGATACAGTTGACCGGTGATCCCGGGCAGAAAGCCCACCGGGATGAACACCGCCAGCAGCACCAGAGTGGTGGCGATGATCGGTCCCGTCACTTGGCGCATGGTTTCGATGGCCGCCGGTCGCGGGGCCATGCCCTCACCCACCAGCCGCTGCGCGTTTTCGATGACGACGATGGCGTCGTCCACCACGATCCCGATGGCCAGCAGAAGGCCGAACAAGGTGATCGTGTTGATGGAATACCCGAGCATACTGAGGATAAGCAGCGCGCCGATCAGCGAAACCGGAATGGTCGCCATGGGGATCAACGCAGCCCGCCAATCGCCTAAGAAAACGAACACCACGAAGATTACCAGCGCCGTGGCGATCGCGAGTGTTTTGACCACCTCGATGATGGATTCCTCTACGAATTCGGTCGTGTCGTAGGGAATGTCGTAGCGCATGTCCTTGGGGAACTTGGTGGCCGCCTCGGCCATGGCCTTGGACACCGAGCGGGCGGTTTCCAGGGCGTTCGCGCCCGGCTGGAGGAACACTCCGATGGGAACGGAGGGCGAGTCGTCGAGATACGCAAATCGGTTGTAGGTTTCGGCGCCCAGTTCCACCCGGGCCACGTCGGCGAGACGGATCAGCGAGCCGTCGGCATTGGCTCGGACGATGATATCCTCGAATTCCTCCACCTGGTTGAGCCGGCCTTTGGTTTCGAGGGTGTAGCGAAGCTGCTGGTCGTCGGCGACCGGCATCTGTCCAATCTGTCCGGCGGCCACCTGAACGTTCTGGTCGCGGACGGCATCGGCAATGTCGGTGGCGCTGATGCCCAAACTGGCCATGCGGCGGGGATCCAGCCAAATCCGCATGCTGTAATAAGCCCCGGCGAAGATCTCGACGTTGCCGACCCCCGGCAATCTCAACAACCGGTCGATGAGGTTGATGCGCGCGTAGTTGCTGAGAAAGGTGTTGTCGAAGGTGCGGTTCGGCGAGCCCAGCTCGATAAATAGCAGCACCGACGTAGACTGTTTGCGCACCGTGATGCCTTGCCGTTTGGCCTCCTCGGGCAAGCGTGCTTCGGCCAGCGTCACCCGGTTCTGGACATTGACTTGGGCAATATCGGGATCGGTGCCGATGGCGAAAGTCACGGTCAGCGTCATGGCGCCGCTGTTGGAGCTCTGCGACGACATGTAGAGCATGCCGTCGACGCCGTTGACTTCCTGCTCGATGGGAACCGTGACGGTGGACTCGACGGTTTCCGCGTTTGCCCCCGGAAAACTCGCCTTCACCTCCACGACGGGTGGCGTAATCGGCGGGAATTGGGCAATGGGCATTCCGAGAAGCGCGAGAATGCCGCCAATGATCAAGAACAGGGACAGGACCACCGCAAAGCGCGGACGATCGATGAAATAGCGACTAAACACCGCCCTACTCCAAGATCCGCTGCTCTGGATTGGCCTCCGTGGCCGTCACCTTCATGCCCGGCCGCACCTTCTGCACGCCCTGAAAGATGACGCGTTCGCCCTCGGAGAGCCCCGACTCCACTACCGTGTAAATACCCTGTGGATCGCCAAGCACCACGCGGCGGATGGTCACCGTGTCGGCGTCGTCGACCACCAAAACGAAGCGTCCGGCCTGGTCTTCCTGCACGGAAGCCTGCGGTATGACCAGCCGCTCCTCCTCGTCGCCGATCTGCACCACCACCTCCACGTACTGACCCGGCAAGAGAACCTTGTCGGGATTGGGAAACACTCCGCGTGCCGTCTGCGTGCCGGTGGTGGGATTGATCCGGTTGTCGCGAAAGTCGACGGTCCCGTCGTGGGGATAGTAGCTGCCGTCGCGGAAACGGAGCCGCGGCGTAATCACCGGGATCTCTTCCCCCTTCTGAGCCCGTTCCTCGTTGCGCCGGCGAGACTCGAAGAGGACGTTTTCGGGAACCTCGACATAGACATGGATGGGGTCCAGCGAGACGAGTTCGGCCAAGGCTTCGCTGTCCGGGCCGAGCAGATCGCCGACGCTGTATTGCGAACGGCCTATCCTTCCCGAAAAGGGTGCGTGGATCTCCGTGTAGCTGAGATTAAGCTCGGCGGCCCGAAGCTCCGCCTCCGCGGCCTTTACGTCGGCTTCCGCCTGAAGATTGGCGGCTATGGCGTCGTCGTGAGCGGCTTGAGAGATATTCCCCCGGCCGAGCAAGGACTCGGACCTTGCGCGGGCGCGTCGGGTGTTCTCGAGTTCGGCTTTTGCACTGGCCAGCCGTGCCTCCGCCCGCGCCACCTCGGTTTCGTACTCCGCCTGCTCAATGACGAACAGCAGAGCGCCCTTTTCGACATCGACGCCTTCGCGAAACAGGCGTTGTTCCAGAAAGCCCTGAACCCGGGCGCGCAACTCCACGTCATTGATCGCCTGGACCCGCCCTATCTGCTGGACGGTATCGGCCACTTTCAAAAGCTTGACCGGCGTCACGGTGACCGCGGTCAGCGGCGGCGGCCCCGCCGGTTGCGCCATCGCTGGCCGAGCACCAATCTCCCAGGCGGCGATCCCCACGATCACAAGGACGGCAGCAATGCAGATAAAACGGGACAGGAAAAGGAGCGCTCGCATGGATGGATTCCCGGAAGGAAAAGAGGCCGCGACCTGTTGATGCGGCACCCTCCTTATACCGCCCGGCGGCAGCCGTTAGAAGGAAAGATTGTTGCGCGCCCGGTCAAAAGGCCTTTGCCGCTACGACACAAACTTCGACAGTCGATCGGCGGTGCGGGTTGTTTCGGGAAGGCGGAAACGGGTGGTGCAGGCGAGGACAAGGCGGACCGCCGTTTCCAGGCTGACACGATGGCCGATGGAAACGTAAACCGGCTTCACCCCCGCCCGCGTCCGGAGAACGGCACCGATTATCTCGTCCTTGTCCATGAGCGGAACCCAGTCGCCGCGACTAGGGCCGGGTTCGCCATGCTCGCCGACGAGGCGGGATTTAGCGACACCGACGGTAGGCAGACCGGTCGCGATGCCCAGATGACAGGCGAGACCGAACCGGCGGGGATGGGCCAAACCCTGCCCATCACAGAGAATGAGATCCGGCTTGACGCTCAGCCGGTCGAGCACGTCCAGCACTGCCGGCAGCTCGCGGAACGAAAGGTAGCCGGGAACGTAGGGAAACCGCGCCGGCAGCGTCGTTGTCGCCGTCTCCACCGCCGTAAGGTCCCGGAAATTCAACACTGCCGCCGCCGCTTTCAAGGGATTGCCGCGGCCGTAAGCCACGTCCACTCCTGCTACCGTGCGAATCTCGTCAACACGGTCGGTCCGCTCCACCCGCGCGGCCAGGTCGCTCTGCATCGCCTTGGCCTCGGCAACCGATCCCGCCCAAAATCCATTTGAAGCGCCGGTCATTCTCTACTCTGGTCCGATCCCTTAATCCGCTGGCGAATTCGCCGACTTGCCTTGAAATTTGCCTCAACAGTGCACATATCAAGAACATAATAACAACATAACCCCTCCCCTCATCCGGCCTTATCCCCCCTATAGGCCGGAGAAACTTGGGCCGATGAGCCGCATCGGCCCTTTTTGGTTCCCCAAACCGCTTGTTATGCGAACGCGCGCACCCAGCCTCCCTCGATTGACCCAACCGTCGCAAAAGGTTACGCCGGGATGGGCTAAAAAATTTGTGGTTTGGGGCGTGGCGCCGAATGGCTGAAATCGTCGGTCTTGTTCTTCCCCTTTTCGGGTTGATCCTGCTCGGTTACGTGACGGCGCGCCTGATCCAGCAACCGGCGGAGGCGATGGGATGGCTGCGTATCTTTATCATCTACCTGGCCCTCCCGGCGTTATTCTTCAAATTGCTGTCGCAAACGCCGGTGGAGGAGCTTGCCAGCTGGGGTTTCATATTCGCCAACCTGGCGGCCACCTTCTGCGTCTTCGTGTTGATCTTCGGTCTCGCGTTGGTGCTTCGCCGCGCCACCGTCCCCGACGCCACCCTGCAAGGGTTGGCCGGGGCCTACGGCAATATCGGTTACATGGGGCCTGGTTTGGCCATCCTCATATTCGGCGAAAAGGCGGCCGTGCCCCTCGCCCTGATCTTCTGCTTCGAGAACACCCTGCACTTTACCATTGCCCCGACGATGATGGCGATTTCCGGCAAGGAGAAGAAGAGCAAGGGCGAGCTGGTTTTGGAGATTTCCCGCGGCATCGCCTTTCACCCGTTCATCATTGCCACCGTTTTCGGCGTGGGCGCGGCTGTAATCGGGTTCGTGCCGCCAGCCCCCATCGAGCGGCTGATCAACTATCTCGCCCAGGCGGCAGCCCCGAGCGCGTTGTTCGCCATGGGGGTAACGCTCGCCTTGAGCCCTTTGCGGCGGGTACCGGTGGAGTTGTCCTATATCGTTCCCGGCAAGCTCATCCTCCATCCGTTGCTCATGTACGCCTTGTTGAGCATGGCCGGCCCGTTCGAGCCGGTGTGGGTGTATACCGCCGTGCTGCTGGCGGCATTGCCCACCGCCACCAATGTGTTCGTTATGGCTCAGCATTATGGATATTGGGTCGATCGCGCCTCGGCCTGCATTCTGGTGACCACGGCGATTTCCGTCGTCAGTATTTCAGGCCTGATCTACGCCGTCACCGCCGGTCTGCTGCCTGCCGATCCGTTTACCGCCAACTTGTTTCCACTTTGAATTAAGGCTTGAAATCCGGCGGCAGCGGCCGTTCTGATTCCGGCGGGTAGCAGGTGGCGAATGCCGGTTCGGCTTCGCACCGTGCCACGAGCCGTGCCAAGTGCGGCCAGTGTCCGTCATCGGGATGGGCGATCCCAGTGGCTGGTTCCACCATACCAAGAAACCCGATCATGGTCGCGATAGTGATGTCGGCTTGCGTGAGCCGCCCGCCCAGCAGCCACGGGTCCGCGCCCTCCGCTGCTTGATCGAGCACCGCAAGCGCCGCATCGACCTGCCCTCGGCAGCGGTTCATCCAGGGAACCGCGCGCTGCTCGGGCGTGCGCATCAGATGCTCGTAGACCAGCGCCACCAGTTTCTCGGCCGCGCCATGTCCCAGCGCCACGAGATGCCAGCACTTGGTGCGGGGCGGTCCCGGCGGCGGCATCAGCGCGCGTTTCGGACCCACCTCGCCGTCGAGCCAGTCGAGGATGGCATTGCTGTCCACCACCACCATGCCGTCATCGAGAACCAACGCCGGCACCCGGCCGAGCGGATTGATCTTGCTGACATCTTCGAAGTTGCGCATCACCGACGAGCGGTCGCGCTCGAAAGGAATACCGAGAACCGTCATCGACACCGCCACGCGCCGCACGAACGGCGAGTCAAATTGCCCCACGAGTTTCATGCATCCCTCCCTCTGATAAAAACCTCGGATCGCTGTCTGCCATGGCAACCGTGCGCCAAAGAGACTTTGCCAACACGATTGAAAATGCGGTCGCACATAAGCGCGGTAAATTTGTTTTCGTCCAATTGATACTCATCTTATGGTCAAGCTTCGGCTTTCCCTTCCATTAGAGATCCCGTTATTGATTATGCCCCCGGTCCCGAGAACTCAAATATGATCGCCCCCCCGCCATTCGAGGACATCGCGCAAGCCCGCAAATCGGTGCGGAAATACAAGCCTGATCCGGTGCCGTTGGCGACGGTGCAACGGATCCTCGAGACCGCGCGGACGGCGCCCAGCGGCGCCAATCTGCAGCCGGGCCGGTTCGTGGCGATGACCGGACAGCCGTTACGCGACTTCTGCGACACGCTTATGGTGGCCATCGATGACGGCCTTAACGTCACGGAAGCCTACTCTTACTTTCCCGAGCCCATGCCGAAATATTTGCGCCAACGGCAGATCAAGGCGGGCGCCGATCTCTACACTGCACTCGGGATCGATCGCAAGGACGCCGATGCCCGCCGGCGCCAGTTCATGAGGAACTTCCGCTTTTTCGACGCGCCGGTTGGTATCATCGCCACCATCGACGCCCGCATGGGCAAGGGATGCTTTATGGATTTCGGCATGATGCTGCAAACCTTGCTGCTCGCCGCCCAGGCCGAGGGGTTGGCGAGCTGCGGCATCGGCGCCATGTCCATGTACGGCCCGTTCATCGCCGAACAGCTCGGCTTCGACGAGCATGACATGGTGGTCTGCGGCGTCGCCCTTGGTTACGAAGACACCGAAGCGCCGGCAAACAATTTTCGTACGGATCGGATATCGCTGGAACAGTTCGCCCGGTTCGAGGGTTGGGATCGTTAACGAACAACGCTCTCGACGACGAGGGCCGAGCCCAGCCCGCCGGCGGCGGCGATGGCCGCCAGTCCAAGCCCGCCCCGCCCGCGCAGTTCATAAAACAGCCGCACCGCAAGGATGGCGCCGGACGCGCCGATGGGATGGCCCCGCGCCAACGAACCGCCGCCGGGATTGATCAGCGCCGGGTCCAGCCCCGCGCCGTGCATGCAGGCGATCGCCTGGGCGGCGTAAGCCTCCATCAGTTCGATGACGGTGAATTCCCCTGCGTTCATGCCGATCCTTGCGAGAACGGTTTCGATGGCTCTCACCGGTGCGATGGCCGGAATCTCCGGGTCGTCGCCAACGGTCGCACCGTGGAGCACACGCAACCCGAATTGAGGCGCGAGCCGCTCCCTCACCGCCCCTGAAACCACCAGCACGAACGCGGCGCCATCGGCGGCGACGCTGGTGTTGGCGGTGGTGATGGTGCCGGTGATGCGGCGCGCCCGGGCGCACGTCGGCATGGTCAAGCGGCGGGCAAAGGGATCGCCTCTCACCTCGAGGCCATCGGGGTTGCGGATTTCGGCCGAGACGGCGTCCAACGCGGCGCGGGCCTTGGCGTGGCTGGACACCGCCCATTGGTGCTGGCTCTCGGCCGAAATGCCCTCCTCGTCGGCAAGCCGGCTGACCGCTTCCGCCATCTCGGGATCGCGGCCCGGCCACGGCGTAAAGCGCGCCTGTTCGCGCAACATGGGTTCGGCGTTCCAGCGCGTGCGATAGTGCCGCTGAGGCCGCAGCGAATGGGATTCGCTCCCGCCGGCGAGTACCACGTGGGCATGACCCGCTTCAATCAGCGCTTGTGCCAGCATGATGGCGTCCAGCCCGCCGGCGCACTGGCGGTCGATGCTCAAACCGGCGATGCGGTCCGGCAATCCCGCAGCCAGCGCCGTAACGCGCGCCGCGTTGCCGCCGGCGCCAAGAGCATTGGAGAGGATTAGCTCGTCGACCTGTCCGGGTGCGACGCCGGCCCGAGCCAGGCACTCCTGGAGCGGCGCGACGGCCAGCGCATCGAAGTCCAGATCGCGGAAATCTCCGCCTGAAGGAACCACCGAGGTCCGCGCGGCGGCAATAATGTGGGCGGAACCGGTCATCCGTTTTCCGCCAGGCGCTTCAACAGGGTTTGGCGGTCGGTCTTCCCCGAGGGCAGAAACGGCCAGTCCTTCACATGAACAAGGGTCTTGGGCGACTTCAAAGGTCCGAACTTGTTGCGGAGCGAGCGGAGCACGGTACGGGCTTGCTCGTCCGGCACGCGGACCTGGGTCATGGCGACGAGCCGGCATCCTCTTAACGAATCCCCGATGGGCAGAACGGCAGCCTCTCCCTCCGCGATCTGCATTTGCAGGGCCCGTTCCACATGATCAAGAAAGACATTCTCGCCGGCGATGGTCACCATGGAACCGATCCGCGCGGTGAAGAACAGGTTGCCGTCGGTATCGAGAAACCCCTGATCGCCCACGGTCAGGAAGCCGTCCCGCCAGCGGGTGTTCTCGTCTTCGCCGATTAGATACCGTTCGAACAGCATGTCACTGTTAATCCACAAAACCCCCTCTTCTCCCGGAGGCAGCGGACGGCCGTCATCGTCGGTGATCTCCAAGTTTACGCCGGGCACTGCCCGTCCCACCGACCCTGTGGGCGCGTCGGGGGATTTCAAAGTGATGTAGCTGGTCTCGGTGGTGCCGAAAAATTCGACGATGCGGGCATTGGGAAACAACGCGTCAATTTCGCTCAGGTGCCGTTCGTCGAGTTTCGCGCCCCCCGCCAGGATATGCGACACCGTCGGAAGCGGAGGAACCGGTTTCTTCCGTGCGTATGCCAGCAACAAATTGAGATGCGCCGGGGTCGCATAGATTATCTCAAGACCCAACGTCCGGCACGTGTCCAAAACATGCTTCGGCGAGAGCTTGTCGAGGATGGTCGGCACCACGCCCCGGTCCAAAGCCTCCATGGCGCCGTACAGATGAAGCGAATGAGCTAGGTTTCCGATAATGAGTACGCTCGCATTTTCCTTGCATTTAATGGTCTTGTGCTGGGTTTCGAATGTGCGCCGCCAACTGTCATAGGTCCGCAGGATCCCTTTCGGACTCCCGGACGAACCCGACGTGAAACAAACCAGCTTCTCCCCCGCCAGTCCGAGCGCCTCAACGGCAAGCTGACCTTCGCGTCCCGACGCCACGGGCATCGCGTCAAGGGTATCGAGCACGCTCCGCTCGACGATCGCCGCCGGCCGGCCCGAACGCACGGCGGCGCGGAATTGGGCTAGCGTATGCAGGTTGTTGCGCGCCTCGATGAGGAGGAGTTTGTCGGCGAGATCCATCCCCCGAACCATTCGGCGTTCTTCGTCCTCGAGTTTTGCGTAACTCGCCATAAACACCTTTGATCCCGCCGGTTACCGCCTTGACGATGGTTGTATCGGGATCCCGGGCTTTGACCAACCCCCACGGGCCCTATGGTTGTTTGAAAGTCAAAACCGGCGGAACCGACTGAAAACGTCCCGGCCCCAGGCCCCGCCGAGTGATCATCGGTCCATAGCGTCGGTACCCCGCCGACGAGTTTGATCACAATTCGATCAATTTTCCGTGAGTTTTAGATTCTTTTTCGGTATAGTTCTCCCCTAATGGTTGTAATAACGGTCGCTGCGTCAATCAAACGTGCGCACGAGATTTGGGGAATTGGTTATGGAGTATTTGGATAAAATCGTAGGAGAATTGCGCCCGGTCGGCGAGCCCGGGAGCGCGACGGTTCCGTTGCTGAGGTTGACGGGTGCCGACTATGAAGACGGGGTTTCGGCGCCTCGCGAAGGTGTCAACGCAGCCGACATTGCGCAGAACCTGTTCGCCCAGAATGGCGCGGACATTCCCAACAGCCTCGGCTTGAACGAGATGTGGGTAACATGGGGACAGTTTCTCGATCACGACATCGACCTGACGCCGGATAGAGCGCCCGAGGTTATCCAGGTGGACGGCCTCA
>CAKZLS010000240.1 GCA_937127205.1 uncultured Rhodospirillales bacterium | reverse complement strand
TAACTTTTGTCCTTGTGAACGATCTCGCCACGATAGATCCGGTTCTGAAGCATCAAATAGAGCGCGCCCCTGGCGAGCGGTTTGCCGCCCGTGGGGTGGCCGAACCTGTCGATTCGAGTCTTGCTCACGATGCCGTCGCGGTCGAGTTCGTCCTTGAGCGCCCGTACCGAACCCAGTTCCGCATAGCGGCGAAAGACGTGGCGCACCGCCTCGGCCTCGGGCTCGTTGACGGCGAGTTTCCTGTCGTTCACATCGTAACCGAGGGGTACGTTGCCGCCCATCCACATGCCCTTCTTCTTCGAGGCGGCAATCTTGTCGCGAATCCGCTCGCCCGTGACCTCTCGCTCGAATTGGGCAAAGGAGAGCAGCATGTTGAGGGTCAGCCGCCCCATCGAGGTCGTGGTGTTGAACTGCTGGGTGACCGAGACGAACGAGACCCCCCGATTGTCGAACACCTCGACGATCTTGGCGAAGTCGCCGAGCGAGCGGGTCAGCCGGTCGACCTTGTAGACGACCACGGTGTCGATCCGCCCCGCCTCGATGTCCGCGAGAAGCCGCTTGAGGGCGGGACGCTCCATCGTCGCGCCCGAGACGCCACCGTCGTCGTACAGCTCCGTAAGCGCGATCCATCCCTCGTGCTTTTGGCTCGCGATAAAGGCCTCGCAGGATTCGCGCTGCGCATCGAGCGAGTTGAAGTCCTGCTCGAGGCCCTCTTCCGATGATTTGCGGGTGTAGATCGCGCAACGTATGGCAATCTGTCCATTGGCGCGTTTACCCATCGGCTTGCTCCTCGCTGCCGAACGGCACCGGCCTTGGCTTCAGACCGAAGAACCGCGGCCCGGACCAGTGCGTTCCCGTAATCTCCCGCGCGATCGCCGAGAGCGAGCGGCGGCGTTCGCCGTTCCATTCGAACCCGTCCTCGAGCACCAGCACATCATGGGTCTTGCCGCGCCATTCACGGACCAGCCTCGAACCCGGCTTCATGCGTATCACGGGGCCCGCGGACAACTCCCCACCCTTCTTGAGTTCTGCGGCGATGTCCGCCAGTTTGCGCTTCTGGGCCGCTGTCAAGCCACCATGGACCTTCTCCTGGAGCTTCCAGGCGATCGCCAGGATCAGCAGATCCCGCCGGATATGCATAGGAGGGTTCGAGCGATAGAGCCGCCGCCATTCATGCCGGAGGCCATCGCCGTCCATGACTGTAAGCGCCGTGAGCTTCGCTTTGAGCTCGGCCGTGGACTTCGACATGGGCTTTGCGACAATTGGCGCGGCCGTTGTTCCTGCACACACCTCCGATCCCCCGTCGTGCAAACTGGCGCGATGTTTACATGGGTTGCTCATGATCCCGACCCATCCGCAATGCGATAGCGGGTAACATCGCCGTCCTTGGTGCGTGTTACCTCGCGGCCCTTCTTGCGGAGGCCGGTGAGCGCCGCCCGGACACTGTGCGGTTGCCAACCGGTCGCCTTGGTCAATTCGGCGATGGAGGCACCGCTTGGGCGCTGCAGCAGGTCAACGATGGTGTCTGCCTTGGTTCGCCGGACATCTACCGCCTTATACCCGGTCCTGACGCCGCGCGTGGTCGGCTTGCGGTTTCGCTTGGTTTTGGTGGCCATGTTCGTCTCCTTCGATTCGCATCCGGCCCTTCCGGATACTTCCACTGCCCGAGGCCCGGCGCGGGGATGACCCGGGTCCGGGCGGGCGGCTCAAGGAGGTAAATGGCCTCACCGCACGACTGACAGTGACGCTTGCTTGCGCCACGAAGTCCAGTGGAAACCTGCGTTTCCCAAAAGAAGTCGACGGACGGCCCGATACACGCATGGTTTGGCGGCTATTCCTGTGGCAGCGTTTACCAGGCTGTTC
>CAKZLS010000239.1 GCA_937127205.1 uncultured Rhodospirillales bacterium | reverse complement strand
CGCCGTCAGGCGCAGGAATTCCAGCTTACCAGGGTGTAGCTGTCCTTGCGGTCCCAGACGATATCGCCGGAACCGGTGAGATCGAGAATCACCGCTTGTACGTCGCTGACCCCGGCGCCGCGGTCGCCGAGAAAGTCCGCCACTTCCTTTTCGGTCATGGTGCAGCCGCGCTTCTCCATCTCCTGGGCGAGTTCGAAGGCGTCATCGCCGGGCCCGAGCTGACGGAGATACTCGCTCGCAGCCACGGCCTGGCCTACGAACGCTCCCGCTACGGCCAATCCTATCAGCGTAGAACGATAACCTCGCATTCTTCACTCCTTGCACTTGGCATAATCAACGATGTCCGCTCAACAGCGTGCAACGAAATGGGGGCCAAAATGTGACCGGATTCGCAATGAATTCAGCGTATTTCCCCCTACAACGATCTGCAGGCACCCCGATCCGAGCGGTATCGTCCCCGAGGCGGGCATAAGGGCACGTGGGCGGCGGAGTAAGCGGTTCGGGTGCTCTGTCGACCGCTCGCGCGGTCAAATTGCGATTGGCCCCCGAGGCTGTAATCGTCTAAGATTCGCATGCCGGAGAGTATCCATAAACCAGGGGCAACCGGCTTTAGGGGAATGATCGACATGAGGAAATCGGGAATGCTTGGCGAAAACGAACCGGTTGGCGTCCGTCACGCCATTGTTGGCGCGCTGTTGGGGCTGTTGATGATCGTCTTGGCCTTTGCCGGCATTGCGTCGTCCGACGTGTCGGCGCTGGGAACCCAAGGCTACTGGACGCTGCTGACGGTCGCTTTCGCCATCGCGTCGTTGGTGATGGACTGGCTGCATTCCGAGCACGCATGGCGAAATGCTATGGGCGCCATCCGTCTGGTGCTGCTTTGGGTGGGCGTGTTCCTGGCCATCCAGCTCGTCTATGTCTTCATCGCCGGCGGACGGTTCGCCAATGCCGACACCGGGTTGGTCAACGGCCTCATCCTGGCGCTCGGCACCTTTGCCTGCGGCCTCTACGTGAACTGGCGGCTTGTTGTGGTCGGCATCGCACTGGGGGGCGCGACCCTGGCGGCGGCCTACGTGGAGCAGTATCTCTGGGTTCTGCTCGGTTTGGCGGTGCTGGCCATCGTCGTGCTCTTGGTCGGCGCCCGCCTGACGGCGTCCAGGCGGCAGATGAGACTGGCCAACGAAATGGCCGACGACATGGCCGGCGATTAAGAAATGCCGATTGCGGTGTCTCCGGTAATCCCGAGGATTACGTCGCCGCGGATTATGATGTTGTTCTGGCGCAGTCCAGCAGCGGGCCGAGCTGGTCGGTGCGCCGGCGGATCTTGCGGGCGCGGGACGTGACGTAGGACGACGGACGGGCAGCGAATAGTTCCCGCGGATTGGGCAGCGTGGCCGCGATCAGTGACCCCTCAAGCGGGCTGAGTTGCCGCGCGGTCTTGCCGAAATAGGCTTTTGCCGCCGCTTCGGCGCCATAGATGCCGGGTCCCATTTCGGCGACGTTGAGGTAGACCTCCAGGATCCGCTGCTTGCTCCACAATAGTTCAATCTGCGGCGTCATCCACGCCTCGATCAGTTTTCGCGGCACGTCGCGGCCGGGCCAGAGTGCGATATTCTTGGCGGTCTGCATGGTGATGGTACTGGCGCCGCGGGGCCGGTCGCCGGCGAGCCAAGTCTGGATCTGTTGCCACAGGGCATCACCATCGAACCCGTGATGCTCGCAGAATAGGTTGTCCTCGGCGGAAATGACCGATTTCACCAAATGCGACGAGATCCTGTCCAGCGGTACCCAGGTCTTGTCCAGCGACTCGCCCTCGAACAATCGGATCACCATCAGCGGCGTGATCGGCGGATCGACGAACTTGTAGACGACGATCAACAGCGTGGGCAGGAGGACAAGCGCCAAGATCACGCCCAGCAGCAGGCGTCGGAGGCGGCGGAACAGGGTGGAACGGACAGCCATCATTGCTGTCCCTAGCCCATTATCCGGCAATATTGAAGTCGTCCCGGACCGCAATTTCGACAAAAAGGGGCAACGTCTTAGTGGAGGATCTTGGATACCGGCACGGGAAGGCCGATGGCATCGCCCTGGGCACAGTCGACGCCCAGGTCGCGGAGGCCGTCGAGCACGGTTTCGCTTTGGGCATACTCGGCGATTGTGCGGGCACCCATGGCGTGGCCCACCTCGTTGATGCTCTTGACCACCGCATAATCCACCGGGCTGGACATCATGTCTCGGACGAAGGCGCCGTCGATCTTGAGGTAGTCCACGGGCAACGACTTCAGCGAGGCGAACGATGACAGTCCACCGCCGAAATCGTCGAGGGCCAAGCGGCTACCGTAGGCTTTTATCTTGCCAAGCAACTCGCGGGATTTGTCGGGATTGCAAAAGGCGGCGGTCTCGGTAACATCGTAACAGAAACGGTCGGGAGGCAGGCCACACTCAGTGTACTGCTCGCCGAGGAAATCCGCAAGGGTATCGTCACTGAGAGAGGCAGCGGACAGGTTGATGGAAACTTCGGCATCGGCGCGCGCTTCGAACAAGCTGGCGCATTGGCGGAACGCCGAGCAGATCACCCAACGATCTATAGCATTCATCAGGCCGTAGCGTTCGGCCGCCGGAATGAACTCACCAGGCGAGATCAGATGTCCATCGCCGTCCACCATGCGGAGCAGAAATTCGTCCCCTACCGCCAGGCCGCTGTCCGCCGAGAGGGGGGCGATTGGCTGGCAGAAAAGACGGAAG
>CAKZLS010000238.1 GCA_937127205.1 uncultured Rhodospirillales bacterium | reverse complement strand
CCGAAACAGAGCGCCGCCATGATGATCCACATGAACATGCAACTGATGGCCAGCGTCTTTCGGGAGACCACTTCCATCAGCCGCCAGCTCAGGCGGCCGCGGATCAGCGCGGCAATGGTCGCCGCCGTCGCCCCCACTGCCGAGCTTTCCACCAAGCTGGTGACGCCCATTACGAACAGCCCGGTCATGCAGAAGAAGATCACCAGCGGCAGGATCCCGGCGCGGAGCAGACGCAGCTTCTCGGCCCAGCCGATGTTCCGCTCTTCTTTCGGCAACGCCGGTCCGAGGTGCGGCTGAAACCTGCAGCGGACGACGATGTAGAGAATAAACAGAGCGGCCATCATCAATCCGGGGAACACCCCGGCCAGCCACAGTTGCCCCACCGGCTGGCGGGCGATCATGCCGTAAAGCACCAGCACCACGCTGGGCGGCACCAGGATGCCCAGCGAACTGCCGGCCTGGATGACGCCGGTGACCATGATCTTGTCGTAGCCTCGGCGCAGCAGCTCCGGCAGCGCGATGCTGGCACCGATGGCCATGCCGGCGACGCTCAACCCGTTCATCGCCGAGATGGCCACCATCAGGCCGATGGTGCCGATGGCGAGGCCGCCCCGGAGCGGCCCCATCCAGACGTGGAACATGCGGTAGAGATCGTCGGCGATCCCCGACTCCGACAGCACATACCCCATGTAGATGAACAGCGGCAAGGTCAGCAGCGGATACCACTTCATCAGCTTGATGGCGGCGCTGAAGGCGATTTCGGACCCGCCATCGCCCCACAGCAGCAAAGCCGATGCCGCGGCGACGAAGCCGATGGCCGCGAAGATCCGCTGGCCGGTGAGCAGCATCACGATCATCGACGAGAACATAGTCAGAGCGATCACGCCGTAGCTCATACCCCGTAGCTCATACTAAGGTCACCTCGTCCAGGTGCGCGCCCGCGATGGGCCTCCCCATGACCGTCGCCAAATCCCTGAAAAACATGGCAATGGCCTGCAGCAGCATGAGGAAAATGCCGATACACATGATGATCTTGATGGGCGCCATGCTCGGCGCCCACGCCGAGTAGCTCTCTTCACCGTATTTCAGCGCGTAGGCCGTGCTGGAAAAGCCGCCGTAGAGCAGCAACACCAAATAGAACAGCAGGAAGAAAACGGTGAATACGTCGATGATGGCGCGGGTTCGCGGCGACCATCGGCCATAGAGCAGATCCATGCGCACATGGGAGTCCAGTTGCAGGGAATAGCCGCCGCCGAGCAGGTAGAACGCGACCATAACGAACTGGGCCATCTCCAGCGTCCACAGCGACGGCAGGAAGAAGGTCTTGGTGATGGACGAATAGAGCAGGATGCCGATCATCGCGAAGATCAACAGCATGGCCAACCGGCCGATCACGCGGTTGAGGCGATCCACGAAGCGGACATATTTCAGGATGATGGGCGGCATGCAAACGGTCTCAATGGATATCCTCGGAAACGGTGGCGGCCTCGGCCGCCAGCGCCTTGACGGCTGAATACGACAGCAGAGCCGCCATTACCCGCTGGGCATCGGGCGATGCGATCAAGTCGTTGCGGATCTCGATCATCGCATTGAGCAATCCCCGCCGGATTCCGTGGGTGGCGAGCGTATGGGCGACACCGTCCCGGGGACCATAGGGCTCATTGCGGCGGATCACCAACGGAACCTCGGCTTCCAAGGCCGCCAGCAACGAGTCGGCAAACCGGGTGTCCGTGTCATGGAGAATGCCCAGTTGTACGTCCCTTTTCCGGCCCGCGTAGACCGGCGTAAAGGAATGGATGGTCAACAGCACCGGCGGGCGCAGCCCGGATGTGCGCACGTCGAGACACGCCGACACAGCATCGTGAAAAAGCCGGGAGTACCGCTCGATCCGCTCCCGGCGCTGGTCATCGTCTAGACCGGCGTTGCCGGGGATGTCCACGGTCTCGCTGCGGACGGGAACAAGGTCCAGCGCGTCCATGGCGCGGTTACAGTCGACAACGAGGCGAGAAACGCGGGGCGCCACCAGCGGCGCGTCGAGCAGCCGGGCCATCTCCCGTGCCACCGGCAACGCGCCAATGTCCCAGGCGATATGCGTCTCCAGGTCGGCGGCAGTCAGGCCCAGGTTGTTGAATTCGGCGGGAATAGCATTGGAGGCGTGTTCGCAAACAAGAACGAAATCCCCTGGGCCCAGAGGGTTGATCACGTCGACGACGTCGTTGGCCGTGAAATCGTGTCTGGCCGTACGCCCGGTCGTCCCCAAAGTTGCCTTCCTCCCTCAGACTGGCGCGGATGTTAGATCGGAACCGACCGAGGAACAAGGCGCGGTTCGATTTCCCCAGAGCAACGCCACCCACGACCCAAAAAATGACAAACCTCAATTAGTATGATAAATTATGATAAAATATGATTTCGTGAGGCCTATATGAGCAGCAATATCGAGCGTCTAACCATCACCCTGACTTCTGAAATGGCCCATGTCGTCAAGGGCGCGGTCAACTCCGGAGAATACGCTTCGAGCAGCGAGATTATCCGCGAGGCCCTGCGCGAATGGCGGCACAAACGCATGGTGCGAGAACGTCAGCTCAACGAACTGCGCGCCGAGATTCAGGTTGGTATCGACGATATCGAGGCCGGGCGCGTGCAGGACTTCGACGCTGAGCGGATTATCGATAAAGGGAGACGGAAGCGATCCGACCGCTCACCCTCCAGGTAACCTAACAAGCCGAAGAAGATCTTGCCGAAATCTGGTCTTCTATCGCTGAAAGCTCCCCGGAAACGGCGACCGCGTTTGTCCGGCGCGTCGAACAGAAATTTGAACCCCTGCGCCACCATCCGGAGCTTGGACCGCGCCGCGACACCATAGCTCCCGGCCTGCGGGCGCATTTTCACCGGGACTATGTGATCTACTAACAAGCTACGCAAACCGCGCTCATCATCGTCCGGGTGGTTCATGGGTCACGGGATACGATCGCCATGTTCGGGGCGGATCAGGACTAATCACTGCGCAGTAAAACGCCTCGCCTGGCCGCGGGTTGGTGGGGCTTGCTATGGCGCGGTTCGGTCCCGTTGCACGAAAATGCTGATCAAGCCCAACACGCCCGACACCACCATCAACAGCAGCGAAACCGCGTTGAGCACGGGTGTGGAGCCCTCGCGCAAGCGGTCGTACATGGTGATGGTCAGCGGCGCGTCCGAGCCCACCAGCATGAGGGTGGTGTTGAAGTTCTCGAAGGACATCAGGAACGCGACGATCCCCGCCCCCACCAGCGCCGGCTTCAGATACGGGATAGTGACGGTCCGGATGGCGGTCATCCGGGTGGCGCCGAGATTGGAGGCCGCTTCTTCCAGCGAGACGTCGAACTTGCGAAGGCGGGCCGAGATGACAAGCGTGGTGATGGTGGTCAGAAACGCGAACTGGCCCAGCACCACCAGGAGCAACCCAGGCCGCAAGGCATCAATCTCCACGCCTAAAACCGCGTCCACGGAATTGATCACGGTGTTGGAAAAGACCAGGATGGAAATGCCGAGAATGACCCCGGGGATCACCAGCGGCGCCAGCATCAGCACATACAGAAGATCCCGGAACGGAAAGGTCTCGCGCTCGAACAGGAAGGCGTTGCAGGTGCCGGCAGCGACGGAGAGCACCGAAACCCAGACCGCGACGAAAGCCGAAACGCCGATGCTGCGGAGAAGGGGATGATCGTGAAACAGCCCGAGCCGGGGTTGTCGATCGCCGAAGAACCAGTCGAGGGTGAAACCGTTCCATGGCAGTGACGGAAACAACGAGTCGTTGAAGGCGAATGCCGCGACCACCACCAGCGGCGCAATCAAATAAAGAAAGAACAGGGTTACGTAGGCGCCGTAGGCAACCCGGAACGCGGGCGGCTGCGGAATGGACGGTATCATGGTCAGCGCACCGTCGCCGACAGGGTCTGGCCGGACAGCTTCAGCCCGATCCAGACAATCGCCGACGACAGCACCAGCAGCAAAAACCCGAACGCCGAGCCGAGCTCCCAGTTAAACCGGGTGATGAACTGGGTATAGATCTGGTCGGTGAACCACAGGCTGTCCTTGCCGCCCAGCAGCTTCGGCGTCAGGTAGTTGCCGAGGGTCAGCATGAACACGACGATAGAGCCCGACGCGATGCCCGGCATGGCATGGGGAATGACGATATGGCGCATCACCGTGAAACTGTTGCCGCCGAGATCGTAACCGGCCTCCACCAGGGAGTCGTCGAGGCTGTCGAGCGTGGTGACCAGCGGCACCACCATGAACAGCATGGACGTGTAAACCAAACCGACCATGATGGCGGCGTCGTTGTACAGCAGTTCCACCCGCGCGTCGGTGAGGCCGGACCAGAGCAGCAGAGAGCTGACAATCCCGGTTTCGCGGAGCAGGATCATCCAGCCGAAGGTCCGCACCAGCTCGCTGACCCAAAACGGCGTGAGGCACAGAAGAAAAAGAAACGTCTTCGACCGGCCGCGCACCATTTTGGCGATGTAGTAGGACACCGGGAAAGCGATGAGCAGGGTCATCACCGTGGCCGTGACCGACATGATGGCGGTGCGCGCAAACGTGTTCCAATAGAGCGGCTCGGTGAAGAACTCCGCATAGTTGGCGAGACTGGTGGCATACTCCCTGGGGGCGACGCGAACGCGGAGTGAGATCAACAGCATGTCCACATGCGGCAGGATCACCAGCAACGCCAACCAGAACACGATGGGCGCGAACAGGAGAAGGAGGCCGAGGCGGATCTGAGGGGGTGTGCTCATGGTGCCGCCGCGAAACACGTAGCTTGCCGCGCGCGCCAGCCGAGATAGACGTCCTCGCCCCGCCTGAGGCCCATAAGCTCGCCCGTCTGGGGCAGCGCCACCATGATATCGCCGCCGGTGGCCGGATGGCGCACCATGACCCGGCTGTTAGCGCCGTCGAACAGAAGGCTCTCCACGCGGCCCGGAAGCCGGTTTTCGCAGCCGCCCGCGCCGTCGGCGTCCCGGCCGAGCACAATGGCTTCGGGGCGGACGAAAATGTCCACGGCATCGCCCTTGGAGAGCGCAGGTTCGCCCGCCCGCGTGGCGATCATCGTCAATCCGTTGGTGGTGATCACGATCGCTTCGGTCCCGTTGGTGTCCTCGACGCGGCCGCTCCACCGGTTGCTGTCACCGACGAAACCGGCGACGAACGCCGTGCGCGGCTCGAAGTAAAGCTGTTGAGGGGTGCCCACCTGAACGAAGCGGCCCCGATCCATCACCGCAACCTGATCGGACATGACCAGGGCCTCCGACTGATCGTGGGTGATGTAGGCGAATGTAGTGCCTACCTGGGCCTGCAGTTCCTTGAGTTCCACCTTCAGGCGCTCGCGGAGCTTGAGGTCGAGGGCCCCCAGCGGCTCATCCAGCAGCAACAGCGCCGGCTCCAGCACCAGGCACCGGGCGATGGCGATGCGTTGCTTTTGGCCCCCCGAAAGCTGGTCGATCCGCTTGCCGGCCAGTTCCGGCAATCCGACGCGTTCCAGCACGGCGGCGACCTTGCGCGCGATCTCGGCCCTGGACGCCTTCCGACGCTTCAGCCCATAGGCGATGTTCTGCTCCACCGTCATCATCGGAAACAGGGCCAGATGCTGGAACACCATGTTGACCGGACGGCGGTTGGGCGGCAGCGCAACGATGGATTTGCCCTTGATCCGGATGTCGCCGCCGTCGGGCCGCTGGAAGCCGGCGATCATCCGCAGCAGCGTGGTCTTGCCGCAGCCGGACGGACCGAGGATGGAGAAAAACGACCCTTCGGCGATGGTGAACGAAACGTCGTCCACAGCGGTGAAATCACCGAAACGCTTTACCAGTTGGACGCACTCGAGGTCCGCGTCCGTCGAAGGCGACGTGACCGGCATCGGCTCCCGCTTTCCCTACGGGCGGCCGCCCGAAAGCAGCCGCCTATCAGATTTCGCTAGTTCGTTTTCGCCGCCTGGATCCGATCCAGCACTTTACCTTCCATGACTTCCAGACCGGGGGGCACCGGCGGATACCATTTGATCTCGCCGAGGGTGACGGGATTGAAGCTCTGCGCGAACTGCTTCTGCAGTTTTTCTTCGACGAACTTTTCGCTTCCCTTGGACGCGGTGAAGTTGCCCGCCGCGGCGGTGATCTTCGCGGCAACCTCGGGACGCATCACGAAGTTGATCCACTTGTAGGCGGCTTCTTCGTTCTCCGTCTTGCGGGGCAGCGTGAACGTATCGATCCAGCCGAGCGCGCCGGACGTGGGCGCGATATAAACGATGTCCGGGTTCTCGCTGTTCAGCTTCCAGCCGCCCGCGTCCCAACCCATGGCGGCCACCGCTTCGCCGGAACGCAGCAGGGCGATCAGAGCGTCGCCGCCGGTCCAGTACGCCTTGACGTTCTTCTTGCAGGCGATGAGCGCCTCTTCGACTTTGGCGAGAATGGCCTCATAAGTCGCGGGATTTTCGTAGGCGGCGAAGGGGTCCATGCCCATGGCGAAAGCAAAACCAATGAGTGTCGGCCGCTTGAGGCGATAGGAAACCTTGTCCTCGAGATTAGGGCCACAGAGATCGGTATAGTCTTTGATGCCGCTCGCCAGCTTGGTGTTGACGATCAGGCCGCTGGTGCCCCAGACGTGGGGAACCGAATAGACCTTGCCGTCCACCTCGGTTTTGTCATTGGTCGACTGCAGCATGGAGGTCACAATCTGGTCCTCGTCGATCTTTGACAGGTCCATCGGTTTGTAGATGTCGTGATCCACCTGGGCGCTGGCTACCCGGTCCTGGCTCGGCTGAGCAAGGTCGAAGCCGGAGCCGCCGGTGGCGCGCAGTTTCGAAATCATGTCCTCGTTGTTGGACTTGGTGACCTCCACGTCGATGCCCGTTTCCGCCTCGAACATCTCGACCACTTCGTCGGGCGCGTATCCGCCCCAGGTCAGCAATCGGAGCGTTTCCGCCCGGGTCGTACCCATTCCAGCCACCAGGACCGCGACCGCGATCAGGGCGACCATGCCGTTCTGTGTTCCCCTCTGCACCATTTCCTCCTTCGCGCCCCGCACCGGCGCCTGTCTGTTCCGATACCGACGAGCCCGGGCCGCGGCGCGGGCGCGTTTCATTTCCGTCGCGGTGGACGGCCGATCATATTGGCACGGCGCGCCGCGCGCCGCGAGTGTTGTTATGTGGCGGCGGTTCCCGTAACCACTGTTACTTCCGTGTGATCCTCGTATAAACTGCGACGTTATGTTCCGGATGATGCGTACCTGCACCACGATCCTGACCTACGTGGTTCTGTTGACGGGCCTCTGGCTCAATGGCGCCCGCGCCGCCGACGCCCCCGGGTCGGGACGGCATCTCGGGGGTCAGCTTCTGGTGGCGGCCCCGAAATTGACCGATCCGAATTTCTCCGAGACGGTGATCGTCATGATCGACCACAACGCGGGCGGCGCCATGGGACTGGTGGTCAACCGCAGCATGGGCGAGGGCAATCTGAAAGCCCTGCTGGAAGGTTTCGGTATCGAGTCGGAAGAAGCGTCCGGGACGGTGCGTTTGCATTCGGGCGGGCCGGTGGAGCGGGACCGCGGGTTCATTCTCCATTCCACCGATTACACGGGCCCGAGCACAAAGGCCATAAACGATGAGATCGCGGTATCCAGCGGCCGCGACATCCTCAGCGCCATCGGCGCGGGCGAAGGTCCCCGCGAGGCGCGGTTCATTCTCGGTTATGCCGGTTGGGGCGCGGGGCAATTGGAGAGCGAAATGGCGCGGGAGGACTGGTTGACCGCACCCGCGGACCCATCGCTGGTTTTCAGCGAAGATCTCGATGCGATCTGGCAAGGAGCCATCGACAGCGGCGGCCTTGCCTTATAATTTGTAACTTAGGCTTGTTTGGCATCGATGACGCCGCGGCGGATTTCGCGGGTCCGCGTGAACAGTTCCTGGAGCTTGTCGCCCTCGCCCCAGCGGATCGCCCGTTGCAGCGCGGTCAGATCCTCGGTGAACCGCCCAAGCACGTCCAGCACCGACTCACGGTTGCTGAGAAACACGTCCCGCCACATCACCGGATCCGAAGCGGCGATGCGGGTAAAATCGCGAAAGCCGCCGGCAGAGTACTTGACCACCTCCATCATCAGGTGATCCGACAAATCGGTGGCCGTGCCGACGATGGTGTAGGCGATGAGGTGAGGCAGGTGCGAGGTCATGGCGAGCACGCTGTCGTGGTGGTGAGCGCTCATGCTCTCCACCTTCGAGCCGGCGGCCTTCCACAATGCGATAACGGTATCCACCGCGGCCTGATCGGTCCCGGGCGGCGGCGTCACGATGCAAAAGCGATCGTGAAACAGCTCCGCGAACCCCGCTTCGGGCCCCGAGTGCTCGGTTCCCGCCACCGGATGCGCCGGCACCAGATGGCACCCCTCAGGTACGTGCGGCCCCACGTCGCTGATGACGCACTGCTTGACCGAGCCCACGTCGGTGACGATGCATCCGGGCTTGAGACCGGGGGCCATGACCTCGGCGATCCGGCCGTACGCGCCGAGCGGCGTACACAGGACCACCAAATCGGCGCCATCCACCGCCTGGCGGGCGTCATATTCTGAACCGTCGGCAAGGCCCAGTTCCTTGGCTTTATCCAGGGTGGCATGGGTGTTGGAGCAAACCGCGATGTGCCCGGCGAGGCCATCGCGGCGCAGGACCCGCGCCAGCGAAGAGCCGATCAAACCAATGCCAATCAGCGCCACGCGGTCGAAGTGGAGGGTGTTCTCATTATTCTTCATAATCTTTTCAGTCCGCGAATTCGGCAAGCGCCGCCACCACAGCGCGCATTTCATCCTCGCGGCCGATGGTGACCCGAAGCGAGTCGGGCAGCCCGTAAGCGCCCATGCGCCGCACAATGATACCGCGCGAGCGGAGGAAGGTGTCTGCGGCCTCGGCATCGCGCCCGGCCTCCAGCGGAAATCGCACGAGCACGAAGTTGCATACGCTCTCGGGCACTTCCAACCCGAGCGCCCGCGCCTCAGCGGTGAACCATGCGCGCCATTGGCCGGTGTGAGCCCGCACCCGCTCCATGAACTCCCGGTCGCCGATTGCCGCGACACCGGCGGCCTGCGCCGGCGCGGGCACGTTGAACGGATTACGCACTCGGTTCAGCACGTCGGCGACAACCGGCGGGCAATAGGCCCAGCCCAGCCGCGCGCCGCCAAGTCCGAAAATCTTAGAGAACGTGCGGGTCATCACCACATTGTCGCCGGCATCCACCACTCGCTCGCCGGCCGAGTAATCCGGATGGTCCAAGTATTCGGCATAGGCCGCGTCGATGACCAGCAGCACATGGTCGGGAAGTCCGGCCCTGAGGCGTGTCAGCTCGTTCTCGGACAGGTACGTTCCGGTGGGATTGTTGGGATTGGCGATAAACACGATCCGGGTCCGCGCGGTCACCGCCGCCAGCAGCTTGTCCACGTCGGCGGTCAAATTGGTTTCCGGTGCGGTCACCGGGGTGGCGCCAGCGGTTTTCGCCGCGATCGGGTACATCAAGAACCCGTGTTCGGTGTACAGCACCTCGTCACCGGCTCCGGCGTAGGCCCGGCACAACAGGCCGATCAGCTCGTCCGAACCGGCGCCGCAGACCATCCGCGCGGGATCGAGGCCGAAACGCGCGCCGATGGCGTCGCGCAATGCCTGGCACCCGCCGTCGGGATAGCGGAAAACGTCACCCGCCGTTTCCTGAAGCGCGGCAACGGCGTGCGGGCTGGGACCAAGTGCGCCTTCGTTGGAGGCCAGCTTGATGATCCGGTCCACACCGGGAATGGCCGATTCACCGCCCACATAGGGCGAGATCTGCATAACTCCGGGCTGGGGAGAAAGGGCGCTCATGACCGTAGGGCATCCGCCATTTCGGAACGGGGTACCAGCGGCCCCAATTCCTCTGCTGTCAACGGCTCCGCGTATCCGCCGAGATGCACGACGCGTTTCAGCGGCGTGCCGAGCGATTCCCGGAAGGCATCCAGGCGCGGGTCTTCGAGCGTCAAAAATCCCTCGACTTCCGCCATGTACAACCATGCCTTGGGCCCTTGCTCTTCCCGCCAAAGCGCCGAGAAGGTCGGCGACAGGCCGGCGGACGTCAACGCCGTCGCCACCTGATTGAGACCCAAGCGCTTTTCGGAATCAATCGCCAGGTAAGCACGATCCCGTCCCGTGGGCTTCACCATCACCGGACAAATGACCAGCCCCTCCAACTCTCCGCCCAGCCCATTCCCCGGACCGGCGAAGGGCAACCGCGCGATCACCTTCGGCGCCTCCGGATCGCTACTGACCAGGTGACGCCACCAGGGATCGGTGTCGTCCTGATGAGGCAGCGGCAGGATGCCGACAACCGCTTGTTGGCGATTGACCGCCTCGATCACCGAGCGCACCGACCCATGACGAGTCATTTTGGTGAACATGCCGTACTGATCGCGCGCGAGATCCCAATAACCGCTTTGGTCGTCGGGCATGTAAACGGCGGCCGAGAACGGACCCTCGAAGGACAGCGTGGCGATGATCAGCTGGCGCCAAATGGCGGTCAACTCGCGCTTGGGGAAGGCTCCGCTGTGGCGGTCGATCAGCCGATAGATGATTTCGGCCTCGCGCGGGGGCTGGATCTTGACCCGCCAGTCGTGCTTGATCTTTCGTACCCGTTCCACCAATGCGGTTCGGCGAATGATGAGGTCCTGGAGGGTGTCGTCGATCTCATCGATCTCGTGACGCACCGCGTCCAGTGATGTCTCGGCAGTCATAGTCGTTTCCAGAAACGCCATCGTGATTGTCGGAAGAAAACAGCCGTGGAGGCGGGTTAGTACTAATGCCAGCCACTTATGAAAGCAAAGAAAACATTGACAGCCGCAAGCGCCATTCATAGCTATGATGACCCAATAATGAACGCTTCGGCCGGCAAAGTTTTGAATGATTATTCCTAGAAAACACTCAAGCGGTAATGCGGGGGAAGAATTCGTGCTTCCCGGCCATCGGGTGTACCTGGGGGCCGACCGGCCGCTGAAACTCGCCTGTGGCGCGGACCTCAGCAATTTCCCGCTGGCGTATCAATCCTACGGTGAGTTGAACGCGGATAAATCCAATGCGATCCTGGTGTGCCACGCGCTGACCGGCGATCAGTTTCTGGCGGAATCCCACCCCGTCACCGGCAAGGCAGGTTGGTGGGACCTGTTGGTGGGTCCGGGCAAGCCGCTCGATACCAGCCGCTATTTCGTCATGTGCACCAATGTGCTCGGCGGATGCATGGGAACCGCCGGACCCAGCGAGATCAACCCGGAAACCGGGGACCGCTGGGGCCTGAATTTTCCGGTTATCACCATCGCGGACATGGTGCACGCCCAGGCCATGCTGCTGGATCATCTCGGCATCGAGAAGCTTTTCGCGGTGATCGGCGGATCCATGGGCGGCATGCAGGTGCTGGAATGGGCGGCGCTCTATCCGGAGCGCGTGTTCGCCGCCGTTCCCATCGCCTCCGCCGCCCAGCACAGCGCCCAGAACATCGCCTTCCACGAGGTCGGCCGCCAGGCGATCATGGCCGATCCCGACTGGTGCGGCGGCGAGTACTGGAAGGATGGCAAATCCCCTCATCGCGGCCTCGCCGTGGCGCGGATGGCGGCCCATATCACCTATCTTTCGGAACCGAAGCTGCATGAGAAGTTCGGGCGCCGGCTGCAGGATCGGGAACGCGTGACCTATGGCTTCGATGCCGACTTCCAGATCGAGAGCTATCTGCGCCATCAGGGCATCAGCTTCGTCGAACGCTTCGACGCCAATTCCTATCTGCACATCACCCGCGCCATGGACTATTTCGACATGGCCGCGCGGTATGGCGGCGCGCTGGCCAATGCCTTTCGCGACAATCCCGTGCGGTTCTGCGTCATCTCGTTCACCAGCGACTGGCTGTATCCAACCGCGGAGAGCCGCCGCATCGTTCACGCGCTCAATGCGGCGGCGGCCAACGTGAGCTTCGCCGAAATCGTGTCCGACGCCGGCCACGACGCGTTCTTACTGGACGAGCCGGAATTTTATCGCGTTCTGGCGGGTTTCCTCGGTGGAGCCGCCTACCACCGGGGCCTTCACGAACTGTCCGGCGAATGACGCCTAGTACCGACTTTCATAATTCCGTGCCCTCTGTGATCGCTTTTCCCGCGTCCTCGGCAGGAGAGGGTGCGCCGGCGATGCCAAAGCATCGTCAAGCGCCGTCGACGCCCCGAGGACGCGGGAAAAGAGACCCTTCGGGCGGTCTTCCGAGGCCCCCGGCGGCGTTGCGCGCTGCTTGTGATGCTCCAGCATCACGGCGCAACTCGCGCCTGGCCGGATGCCCT
>CAKZLS010000237.1 GCA_937127205.1 uncultured Rhodospirillales bacterium | reverse complement strand
CGCGCTGTCCGATCACAGCGAGGTTCAAATGCCGCTCGAAAAGATGTTCTGGCCGTCATACTTCGGCATGGTCAATAATCGTTTCGGCGTGCTGTGGATGATCAACGTCACCGAATAAGATCGGGCGCCTTCAGCCGCCGCGGGCCGGGGTCATGTCTTTTGCAGGGTGTCGCGGATTTCGGTCAGCAGCTTGACTTCCGCGGAGGGTTCCGGCGTCTCCTCGGCCTTCGGTTCGTCTTCGGCTAGTTTTTTCAGTTTGTTCACATTTTTGATGATGATGAACAATACGAACGCGACGATGAGGAAAGAAATGATGGCGTTGATAAACAAGCCGTAATTGATGGTCGGCGCGCCCGCGGCTTGTGCCGCCGACAAGCTCGCGAAATCGCCCTCGCCGAGATTGAGAAACAAATTGGAAAAGTCGATCCCGCCGGTGATGACACCGATGATTGGGTTGATAATGTCCGCAACGAGCGAATTGACGATCGACGTGAATGCGGCGCCGATAACGATGCCGACGCCCATGTCGACGACATTTCCCTTTACAGCGAAATCCTTGAATTCCTGCATCATCCCCATGTATTTGACCCTCCTTCAATTTAAATCTGCGTCATCGGAGCCCGGATACCGATGAATCGCATCATCAAACGTCGCTATCATTACATAAACCAGTAGGTGTATAATAGAAAATGATCCGCTTTCGAAACGGATCCGACTGGTGGCCAAACCGTGCGCCTATTCTTGCATCCGGAAGCAGGGAGCTTCCACCAACTCACAATTTGTAAATTATTGTGATTAAGTAAGTTTTTCTCGGGAACGGGCCACTTTATCAAATAATATTTTCAACGTTGCCGAAAAACTAGCTACCCGAACTGAATAAAAAAGATAATCGAGTTTGCCTTTTTTGCTTCCTATGTATTCGAGTATTTTGCGGGCCAGTAAAATTCTGTACTGACGCTCTCCTAGCCATATTCGGTTCTTGCGAATATGTTCGAGGCGAACGCCGATATCGGAAATTTGCATGGTCCGGGCTTTGGTGGTGATACTCTCGTGGCTGCCCAACCGATAGCGGAAAAGCGGTTCTGGAACGTAAGCGATGGACCCCCGTTGTGACAGTCGGACATAGACATCCCAGTCCTCTCCGCTCGATAAATTGTCATCGAAGGGACACGCCAACAATGCGTCTTTGCGGCCCATGAATCCGCTGGCGCCACAGAATATGTTGCCCAGGCGAAGCAAATCTTCGTTAACGTGCTTGATGTTGTGGACCTGATTCGCGCCGTGTTCGAGAAATATGAACCCGCAGAGACAAGCCAGATGGCCCTCCATGGCGGCTACCTGCGCGTTCAGTTTGTCCGCCAGCCATTCATCGTCGTCGTCGAGAAACGCCACGTAGTCACCGCCCGCCAGCGCCACCCCGCGATTGCGTGCCCGGCTCGGCCCGCCGTTTTCGCTCTGACGCACATAACGGATCTCGTGCGGAAAGGACCCGGCGACCCCTGCCAAGTCGATCTGAGAAGCGTCATCGACGACGATGATTTCGGTGTTCCGGTATGTCTGATCGAGCACGGTTTTCAGCGCCGCCCGGAGATAGTCTGGGCGGTTGTGAGCCGTAATGACGACGCTGACCTTGGGTTCGTTCATGCGCGGGGTCCAAATGAGAGCATGGCGATTTGGAGACAGTATACCATCGGTTCGTTAGCGCTTTATGCAAGCCGATCAAATGGCGACGCACTGCGTCGGGGAAGCCCGGAAGATACGCGGCTGGCCAAATAGATATATCGTTCATATATGTATTTCACAGTCCAGGGGCGCGCCGCGCGCTCATGGCTCAACAGTGCGGAGCAGCGCATGCGCCTGACCATGTACACGGACTATGGTTTACGGGTTTTGATGTATCTCGGCTTGCGTGGTGACAATCTCACCACGATTCAGGAGATTGCGGAGCAGTACGGCATCTCCAAGAACCATTTGATGAAATTGGTTCACGAATTGGGCCAGCTCGGCTATGTCGAAACTGTCCGCGGAAAGAACGGAGGGCTGCGATTGGGCCGCCGACCCGACCAGATCACGGTTGGCGAGATCGTCCGGCAATTGGAGCCGGACATGGCGTTGGTGGAGTGTTTGCAAGCCACCGACGTTCAGTGCCAGATCGTCAAGGACTGCATTCTGCGGCCCGCCCTGGAAGACGCGCTGACCCGTTTTCTCGAGACTCTGGATGGATACAGCCTCGCCGATCTGCTGGTGCCGGCGGATGATTTGTCCAAGGCATTCCCCGTCACCCTCGGACCCACCGATCAGCAAGCGTGATATTTCACGATTGACGACCGGTGGCACCCGACGGTGATCGAGCTTGGCTCGCCGTTATTCTGCCGCCAGCGGCGATTTGCCTTCGCCGCCGGTCTTGAGCGGCACTCTGCCCAGGCTGCCGCGCCATAGTTTGAAGACGAACAGCGCGATGAGCAGAGCGCCCAGCCCGAAGACGATGTCGCCCGGCACCCGCATCCATACCAACGTACGCACGAGCGGAGAATGAACGATCTCGACCGAGCGCGCGTACCACAGCCCCTCGGACACGGCCGCCCATCCCTGGATCGCGCCGATGGGCAGCAGGGACATGAACAGCATCATCATGAGGCCGATGTTCAAACCCCAGAACCCCCACTTCAGATAGCGGTCGTCCCAGGCCGCTCGGACCGTGAGCCCGCGCAGGCAGAACAGCATCAGGCCAATGCCCAGCATGCCGTAAACACCGAACAGCGCGGCGTGCGCATGTACGGCCGTGGTATTCAGACCCTGGATATAGTAAAGCGAGATCGGCGGGTTGATCAGGAACCCGAACACGCCGGCGCCCAGCATGTTCCAGAACGCGACGGCAACGAGGAACAGGATCGGCCAACGATACGCGCGCACCCATTCCGCCGATTTCGTCATGCGATAATTGTGGTAACCTTCGAGGCCGAGCAACACCAGCGGCACCACCTCCAGAGCCGAGACCACGGCGCCCAAGGCCATCACCGACGGCGGTGTGCCCGCCCAATATAAATGATGCAACGTGCCGATGATGCCACCCGATAGGAAAATGATGGTCGATACCAGCACCGCCGACGACGCGATCTTCGGCCGCACCAGGCCCAACTTCATGAACAGCATGGCGATGACCGCGGTGGCGAATACCTCGAAGAAGCCCTCCACCCACAGATGAACCACCCACCAGCGCCAGTACTCGATCATCGACAGATGGGTGTGCTTGCCCCAGGCGAAGCCAGCCGCATAGAACAGCGCGATAGCGACGGTGGAGATGAACACAGCAGCGATCAGCGGCTGGCTGTCGCTGGGCTTCCGCAGCACCGGCCAGAGCGCCCGGCCCACCAGCAGTAACCACAGGAGCAGCCCGACGAACAGCAGGATCTGCCAGAACCGGCCGAGATCGATATATTCGTAACCCTGGTGACCCACCCAGAAGTTCAGATCCAGGCCCAACTTCTGCTGGACGCCGAGCCATTCGCCGGACAGCGACCCCACCACCACGAGCAGCAACGCGCCGAACAAAACGTTGACGCCGAGAGTCTGCCTCGGCGGTTCATAGCCGGAGATGGCGGGCGCGATGTAGAGCCCCGTGGCGAGCCAAGCCGTGGCGATCCAGAAGATGGCGATCTGGGTGTGCCACGTGCGGGTTACCGCGTAGGGCAACCAGTCGGCCAGCGGGAAGCCGTAGAATTCCTGGCCCTCGACGGTGTAATGCGCAGTGATGGTGCCGAGCCCGATCTGAGCCAGGAACAGGAGCATGACAACGGCAAAGTATTTGCGCACGGCCAGCATCGAGCGGGTCGGGCGCAACGACGCCATCGGATCGCTGGCCGGCGGCGCCGTATCCGGCTCTTTGGCGATCTGGGCCGCCTGGTACCACACAAGCAGACCGATCGCCCCGATCAGCGCCACGAACGAGGCCACCGACCAAACCACCGCTTCGGTGGTCGGAATATTACCGATCAGCGGCTCGTGCGGCCAGTTCATGGTATAGGTGGCCTCGATATCCGGCCGCTCGGTGGCTGTCGCCCACGACGCCCAGAAGAAAAACGCCGTCAGCCATTCGCGCCGCGACGCATCCGGGATCGGGTTTTCGGGCATGGCGTATTTTTCGCGCAGTTCGGACAGCTCCGGCGTCGAACCGAACAGTTCCTCATAGTGCGCCTGGTTGTCGCGGATCGCGGCGGCACGCTCGGCGGAGACCGTCAGCACACCGGTGTCGGGATCGACGCGATTGCCGCGAACCTCGCCGCTCAACCGCGCCTTCAGCGCCGCTTGCCGCTCGCTGCCGAGATCGTCGAAGGGGACGCCGTCGTCGCGCTCCGCCCAGCGATCGAGCATAAACACCAGCTCGCGGTGCAGCCAGTCCGCCGACCAGTCGGGCGTCAGATAGGCGCCATGTCCCCAGATCGAGCCGAGCTGCTGGCCGCCCATGGACTGCCAGACCTGCCGGCCGCGCTGGATATCTTCTTTCGTGAACAGCGTTTCGCCCTGTTCGGTCATAACCGCGGACGGAACGGGGGGTTTGTGCACATAAATCTGCCGGCCGACGAAGCCGAGAACGATGAACGAGCCGACGACGATGATCGCCAGAATGATCCAGAGACGACGGATATTGTGCATGACATCCCCTTCCTTCCGGAGCAGCCGACAGCTGATCCCACCGGACCGCGCCGAGCGCTACTCCGCAGGCTGCTTATTAATAGATATATAACGAATACATGTTTATTAGGCACAGAACAAGATGCATATTGCATACATCTTTAAAATTTGAGACCGAAACGACGACTCATTCAGCCAGGTCGAATAGGTCCGGCGGATCGGCGTTGTCGGGCGGGCAGAGATCGGTGACGCCGACGCCGACAAGGCGGAACGGGCGGCCGTTGGCTTCGCGGGTGACCAGGGGAACGGCATTGCGGAAGATCACGTCGGCCCGCCCGGTGGGGTCGGCGAGACGCTGGTTGCGGGTCAGGATGCGGAAATCGCCGGTCTTGAGTTTGAGCACCACGGTCCAGCCGGCAACGTTGCCGCGTTTGAGACGGTCGGCGACGCGCTCGCACAAGGGCCGCAACTCATCCAAAATCCGCCCGGCATCTCGAATATCGGCAGAGAAGGTGGTTTCCGCCGAGACGCTCTTGCTGGGCCGGTCCGGAACAACATCGCGGTCGTCCTCGCCCCGGGCGAAGCCGGCGAGCCGCCGCCCGAAGCGGCCGAACCGCGCCACCATCTCCGCCTCCGCCAGCTCCTGAAGCTGGCCGATGGTTTCGATCCCCAATTTTTCCATGCGCGCAGCGGTGGCTGGCCCGACGCCCATAATCTTCCGAACCGGCAGGGGCCTAAGAAACGCTCTGGCATCGCGCCGTCCGATCACCGAGAACCCCCGGGGTTTCTCCAAGTCCGACGCCAGCTTGGCGAGAAACTTGTTGGCGCCGAGACCCACCGATGCGGTAATACCCACCTCGCGCTCGATGCGCCGCATCATCGCCGCCAGGGTTGCCGCGGCGGGACGGTCCTGCAGCCGCGCTTCCGTCGACAGGTCGAGGTAGGCCTCGTCCAACGACACCGGTTCGATGATCGGCGTGGCGCTCCGGAAAATCTCGCGGATCTGATGGCCGACCCGCTTGTATTTGGCCATGTCCGGCCGGATCACTACCGCTTCCGGACACATCGCCAGCGCCTTGAACATGGGCATGGCGGAACGCGGCCCGGATTTCCGGGCGATGTAGCACGCCGTGGTCACCACGCCCCGGCCACCGGTATGACCGACGATCACCGGCTTGTCGCGGATCTCCGGATTGTCACGCTTCTCGATAGCCGCGTAGAAAGCGTCGCAGTCGATATGGGCGGTGAAGAGTTCGCCGAGTTCCGCGTGTGCCACCACCCGCGCCGATCCACAGTGCGGGCAGCCTGTCTGTTCCGCTTCGAATAGCTCACAGCAATCGCGGCATACCGCCGATACCACCTTACACGCCCTCTTCGAATGCCTCCCACGGAATATCGTACCTGCGGCACCATATCTCAAACATCAACAGCGTCCACACCTGGGTACTTCGATCCCGCGTCAGCCCGGCATGCTCGCCAATCAGTCCCTCAAGAGCCGTCCGGTCGAACAGCCTGGGAACGATGGCGTCTTCGCGCAACAATTGTCCGCGCACGAAGCCTTGGAGATCATCCTTGAACCAATGGGCGAGCGGGACGTCCAGGCCTTGCTTCGGCCGTCCCAGGAAGTCCTCGGGGAAGTATGACTCCATGGCTTTCTTGAGCACATTTTTGGTTCGCCCCCCCGGCAGTTTCACCTCGAAAGACATGCTGTTGGCCAGCTCAGCAATACGATGATCGAGAAACGGCGCCCGCAGCTCCAGCGAATGCGCCATGCTCATGCGATCGATCTTGACCAGCATATCGTCCGGCAACGACGTTGCCTGATGGGCCAGGGTCAACGCTTCAAGCGGTTCCAGGGAATGGTTGAACAGGTCGGGAAACAGCTCCCGGTCATTCTGTTCAAGGCAGAAACCGGCCAGGTAGGGCGAGACTTGCCGCAGCGCGTCCCGGCGGAAGGCTTTTTGCCGCTTGGCGAGAAAGCGCATGCAGGCGGGCATCGCCGCGTCGTCGATGTTGCGCGCCAGCCGGTCATACCGCGCCCGCCCGCCGGCGTCCCGGGTGGGGAAACGCCGCAAGGCCGCCGCCGCCGCAATGCGAACGAAAGCGGGAACCTCGCTCAGCCGTTCGCTTAGTCTGTATCCGCGGTACGTGTCGTAGCCGGCAAACATCTCATCGGCGCCATCACCGGACAACGCGACGGTCACCGATCGCCGCGCATCCTCGGACAGGAACCAGACAGGCAGCGCCGCGCTGTCGGCAAAGGGTTCGTCGAGATGCCAGACCATTTGCTCGATGACGTCGACGCCCTGGGGCTTGAGCACCAGCTCGTGATGATGGGTACCGAATCGCTGGGCCACGGTGTGCTGGTACGATCGCTCGTCGTACATCTGCTCTTCGAAACCGAGGCCGAAGGTGTCCAATGGGGTCTCACTCATCTCGCTGGCGAGAGCAACGATGGCGCTGGAGTCGACGCCGCCGCTGAGGAAAAACCCAATCGGAACGTCGCTGACCAGACGCAAGCGGACCGCGTCGCGCAGCAGATCGCGGGTCTGTTCGACGGCCTCGGCTTCGTCGTCGATATCGTCAGTGGGGATCGGCGGTTGCCAATAGGGCCAGGTCTTAACATTTCCATCCATGACGGAAAGTGCGTGTCCCGGCTGGAGCCGTGAAACATCCTTGAAGATCGTACGGGGGCCAATCACGTAGGTGGTGGAGAAGTAGCTATACAACGCGACCGGATCGATCCGCTTTTCGATGATATTAGCGGAAACCAGGGCCTTCAACTCAGACGCGAAGTAAACGCAATCGTCGTTTTCATAGACATAGAAAGGCTTTTCGCCAAAGCGATCGCGGGCCGCGAACACTCTTTGCGTTCGGCCATCGTAGATCACGAACGCGAACATCCCATTCAGCCGGTGAACGCAGTTGTAGCCCCATTGCAGATAGGCGGAGAGCAGCACCTCGGTGTCGGACGCACCGGTGATCGTGTGACCAAGGCCGCGAAGTTCGGTGAGGACCTCTTGGTAGTTGTAAATTTCGCCGTTGAAAACGATCCATACCTGGCCGTCGGGGCTGGCCATGGGCTGTTCGCCACCGGTCAGATCGATGACCCGCAAGCGTCGATGTGCCATCATTGCCCGGTCCAGGCTTTTCATACCGGACGCATCCGGTCCCCGGTGGGCGAGCACGCTTTCCATGGACCGAAGGCGGTCCTCGCCTGGAAGGGCGCCCTCTCGCTTAGCGTAAACGAACACAAATCCGCACATGACAATCCGTTTTCTTATGACCGTAGGGATGAATAAAGCCGGATGAGTTTGTCGATGACCGCGTCCGCTGTATACATCGCGTTCACCCGATCATTGCATTTTCGCGAGTATGTCGGCCATGATCCTTCGTTCCACAGCTCAGTGATGGCTTCGGCATAGTCCGATCCGGACGCGCCAGGCGGCAAAACCAGCCCCGCGTCCGCAACGATTCGCCGATTGAACCCGTGATCGCTGCACACGGGGACAACCCCCTCGGCCATGGTTTCGGTAAGCGCGTTAGAGTGCCCCTCCCCCGGCCAGACCGTTGGGAACACGAACACATGACAACCCCGAACCGTGTCGCGGACCGCGCCATGGTCCACCGCGCCAAGCCATCGAACCGGCGCATCGCCAGAAGCCGCCTTGAGAGAGTCCACATAGTTGCGCTCGCCGCCACCAATAATCGTGAGGCGGACTAATAGTCCTCGCGTTGCAAGTGCGCGCGCCGCCTGGATGGTAGTCTCCACCCCTTTGGAAGGAGCCACAAGGCCCACGGACACCAGTTCCAGCCGCTCGCCCGGCGCGTTCAGGCTTGGGTTTTCGTGGGCCGGGTCGGCGACGAAGTTGGGTAGATAAAAAGCAAGACCGGGTCGCAACCGGTCGACGAACTTCATATCCTCCAACCCCTGAACCGCCACAGCATCGCTGGACCTTAGAAGCCGGTCGAAAATCCGGCGATACAGGCCGGACCGCCTCTGGTACTGGACGCGCATATCACCGGCACGAACATGGGTGACCACGCGTTTGCCAAGGAGCCGCGCCAACACCAGGAACACCCACTCGAAGTAAATAAATTGCCGGAGATGGCCGTTGAAATGCAAGACGTCCCAGCTCTTGGATGAACCGGCAAGCCGAACCAGTAATGACGTGAAACCGGCTCCATAGACCGCGATCTTAATCAGCGCACTGCCATCCCGGTCTGTGCGCGGATAGGGATAGACCGCCACAGCGACGGTTTTGTCCCGAAGACGTGCGACGATGGTGCGGTTGCCGGACTCCTTGCCGCCGATGGCCGGCCGGCCACCCTCGGCGATGGGCCCGCAAAAGGCGATTCTTGGTGTTTGGTTCATTCGGCAAGCGCGTGTTTCAGAGGTCTGCGAACCGCGACATTGCGACGGGTACCGTGTGTTGTCAAACCCCCCGACGGATCAACCTTGCGGAGTGCGCATCGGTGAGTGTGGCGCCACTGAGGCAAATGCGTCTGGTCACCGTCACCATTTCGCCCGGTTTTCCGCGCCTAATCCGCGCCTCCGTGCTTGACCGCCGGTATGGGCGTCCCAAGCTTTGGTCGCCGCCGTCGCCATGCGAAACGGAAGTTTGGAAACAGGATGATCCTTGAAATTTTCCGCCGCCTGCGCCGTTGCGATGCGCTCAGGTTCTTTTTTCATTGGCTGCGAAAGCCCGGACAAGTCGGGGCGGTGGCGCCGAGTGGTGCCGCGTTGGCAACCGCTCTCGCCGCCGAAATCGACGCCGAAGCGCCGGGGACCGTCGTGGAATTGGGCCCAGGAACCGGCCGCGTCACCCGGGCCCTTCTCGACGCCGGGATAGACCCGCAGGAGCTGATCGCCATTGAGCGCGACGCGGCATTTTGCAGATTGCTCCGCGAGCGGTTTCCCGCGGTTCGCATCGTTTCCGGGGATGCTCGAAAATTGGAAACGCCGCTTCGCCGCGCCGGATCCGGCGAGGTCAGAGCGGTGGTATCGAGCTTACCGCTGCTCAGCATGACCAGTGAACATCGCCGGGCCGTGCTTTCTGAAATCACTGCGGTCCTCAACGGCGAGGGTGTGCTGGTCCAATATACGTATGGAATGACCGCACCGGTGCCACCGGATCTGGCGGCGGAATTGGGCGTGGTCGGCGAACGCGCCAACTGGGTTCTGGCCAACCTGCCGCCGGCCAGCGTTTGGCGCTACCGGCCGAACGGTGCGGGTCCCCAGTTGCCGCAGGGTGAGGGTCCCCGAATGTCGCGCGCCGCCTAATGCCGGCAATCAGTGATCGTGACCCCTCGGGCTCGCTCGTGTAACATTTCTCATCAGGCAATCAGCGAGGGGGTTCCATGCCAATCGGAAATCGGTGTTTTCAGGCACGATCCACTCTGCGGGGCCTTCGTCTATCGATGACGGGGTTGGCGCTGACGGCAAGCGCCTGGCTACTGTTGACGGCCTTGACCGTCGAGCGAACCGCGGCGATGGACATGCCCGGCCCCGCGGACCTGGAACAAGCTTTGAGTGCGCCCCCGCAAACCATCGAGGTGGTGGAACCGCACCTGAGCACGGCGGACAGCGACACCGTGGTCGCCTACCGGGGATGGCCGGCGG
Organism: uncultured Rhodospirillales bacterium; assembly: GCA_937127205.1. Lineage (GTDB taxonomy): Bacteria > Pseudomonadota > Alphaproteobacteria > Rhodospirillales > Defluviicoccaceae > CAKZLS01. The sequence continues at coordinate 2,121 of CAKZLS010000237.1, read as the reverse complement.
TTAAGGTTCTCGATCACCTGCTCGGTTCGGACTGGAACAAGCCGGGGGTCGATGTGGAGTTCCGGGCGCTCGACGGCTACGTTTCGCGGATTCCGGCCGAGCGATTCTCCGAATACCCCGCCTACTTGGTGTTCGAGAGCCCGGGCCGCTCCGGCTTTACCGTCAACAACCCCCGGCAAAACGAGAAAGACGTGCCGCTTGGTCCTTATTATCTGGTCTGGGACAATGTCCGGCACCCCGGCCTGCTCGCCGACGGCGCCACCAATTGGCCCTATCAAGTGTCCGAGGTGCTGGTGTCCGACACGGGATGGAGAGCCCTGCTGCCCGGCGACATGGCCGGGCGGTACGACGAGGATGCCGGACTAGCCCGCAAGTATTGTCTGACCTGTCATCGCATCAACGGCTACGGCGGCGACAAATTTCCCATCGATCTCGCTCACCGCGTGAAAGACATGACCGCAACCGAGTTCGAACGTTGGGTGCTGACGCCCAACGCGGTGAAGCCCGGCGCGACTATGCCGCCACTGGCCCACCGCATACCGGAGCCAAAGCGCGAGGTTATGGCGAAGCGGCTGTATGCATACCTGCGGGCATTTCCGGCTCAAAAGCAGTAGGCGGTTGCATCTAACGTAAGGAACGGATGCAGACGACCGAGCCGGATTAGTTTGCTCGCAGGGCGCTGCCGGCGGTGATCGATCGCGAATCTCGACAACCGCCGGGCGGGGTTCGAGGACTCAGGTTTTCGCGGAGGCCGTGTAGACCCTGCGGTATTCGCCGTTGGCGTAACGGATTTCGAACGCGTAGTTCTTTTCCGTCACGCTGTCGTCGTAATATAGCTTGCACCCGGCCGCCGGCGGGTCGGGCTCGGCTGTGGGAATAAACTCGATGAACTCGACGGGGCCGGTCGGATTCTGAGTACCACCCCCGGCCTTTTGCCAATCCGTGTTGCCAAGCTCCGCGTTAATGGCGGCGACGATCTCAGCACCGGTGATGCCACCGCCGCCGCCTTGCCACTTGGATCCGCCGAGTTCGCTATCGAGCAACGAGACAATTTCGGAGCCGCTTTGATCGGCCGTGGCCCCCGCTTCGATACCAGCCAGCTTTTGGCGCTCGGACGCTGTCATGATCTTGTTGGCCACCGTCTCGGTCACATCGTCGGCGGTATAGTCACCCGCCTCGGCAACAATGGTCCCGGCACGGCCGAAAACGCTTTCGACCCGGCTTGGGCCCGAGGTTCCGTCCACGAACTCCGTGCCGTCTTCCGCCGTGTTCACTGCGAGAAACTTGCCGCCCTGCCCGGCATAGTCTGCCGGCGTATCGGACAAACCGGTTAGCTTCGACCGATCGACATCCCCATCCAAATAGTCGAGGACATCCTGTGCGGACGCCAAATCGCCGTTCAGCGTCAGTTTAATTTCACTCATGCTGTTTACCTCATCGATTATGGATGTGGTCTTGGCGGACTCGGCACAGCCGGTCCGCATCACCACCCGTTCATCCTTCGGAAAGCCAGATTTCACAAAACTCGGTGTGGGTTAAACCACGCGCTGAGATTGCATAATTTCTTAATTTAGGTTATTATACCTATATTAAAAACGAGTCAAGGCGAACTTGCGATTGCTCGGCGCGTTTCTGAAGCAAGGCCGGGAAAGCGCCGGCAGCGAATGCATTCAACTGCCGCCGCTCCTTGGGTCAACTCCAGCGGCCGGCGGAGGTTGCGCGGATACGGCCGCGGTTTGTCCAGAACAACCGCGGGCCCTCGGGATAATTGCTTTGCGTCGCCCAGACCTCGGCATGAAAAGGCACGCGGGTATCGCCATCGACAACTGTGCCCCGAACCACCAGCGCCCCGAACATGTGCCCAATCTCCCACCGGCAGAGCACGGCCCTACGGCCAAATTCTGGGCGTGCAGTCGGCGGGCGGAGGTAGGCTCTGTCGATCATCGGTACGCTCCGGGTAGCGAGCATCGCAAGAAGCGAATGCATCGATTTTCCGAAGAAGACCTATCCGCCGCAACCTATACCAACGCTCACTGATAGGAACCCATTGTGACGGCCTTCCAAGGTTTCCGGCAAGGAGCGTGGTGCGCGGTGATGCGGGAGCATCATAAGCGCCGCGCG
>CAKZLS010000236.1 GCA_937127205.1 uncultured Rhodospirillales bacterium | reverse complement strand
ATGGGGATGGGCGCCATCGAGATCGAAGGAAACCACGCCGATCCGCGACCTGAGATCCGTCGGGCCGACGATGCGTACGCCCTTGACCTGGCGGAGACCGTCGAGCAGACGCTGTTTCAGCCGCGTTTCGTGCACCGAGATCACGCTCCAGTCCAGGTCCATCAGCCAGTCGCACGCGGCGCCCTAACCGATCACCTGGGATACCGGCGGCGTCCCGGCCTCGAACCGGCGCGGCGGATCGGCGTAAGTGGTGCGTTCCATGGTGACCCGCTCGATCATCTCGCCGCCACCGAGAAACGGCGGCAGGGCAGCGAGCAGTTCCGGGCGCCCCCACAGGACGCCGACACCGGTGGGACCGAACATCTTGTGCCCCGAGGTCACGTAGAAGTCGGCGCCCAGCGCCGGCACGTCGACGGGACCGTGAATGGCCGCCTGGCAGCCATCGAGCAACACCTTGGCCCCGACGGCGTGGGCGGCGCCGACAATGGGACTGACGAAACTGACGGCGCCGGTGACATTGGACGCGTGGGTCACCGATACCAGTTTGCACTTCTTGGTGATGAGGTTGCCGAGCGGCGCCAGATCGAGCCGCCCTTCGTCGCTCACCGGGAACCATTTGACCACGACGCCGCGGCGTTCGCGCAGCATCTGCCAGGGAACGATATTGCTGTGGTGCTCCAACTCGGAGATGACGATTTCGTCGCCCGCATCCAGCGTCTCGCCGAACGCGGTGGCGACGAGATTGAGCGCCGCGGTGCCGCCCGGCGTAAACACCACGCCCTCGGGATCGGCGTGGAGGTAGCGTCCCACCGCCCGGCGCGCGTCTTCATAGGCCTCCGTCGCCCGCTCGGCCAAACCGTAGACACCGCGCCGCACGTTGGCCCGCGTGGTCGTCTCGTGGCGCGTGATGGCGTCGATCACGGCACCCGGAACCTGCGCCATGGCGGCGCTGTCGAGATAGTGAAGCGGCTGATCCCCCCTATGCCCAGCCATATGCCCGCTAGCATGCCCATTCAGCATGGGGAACTCGGCCCTGACGGCCGCGGCGTCGAACGTCATGCCCGCTCCTTCGCGCCCTGGCGGCGGACTTGGGTGACTTCGGCCATGATCGATATGGCGATTTCGGCCGGCGACAGCGCCCCGATGGCGAGCCCCACGGGACCGTGCACGCGATCCAGATCAGCGTCGCCGAAGCCGGCCCGGCGCAGCCGCAACAGCCGGGCCGCATGGGTTTTCCGGCTGCCCAGCGCACCGATATAGAACGCCGGCGACCGAAGCGCGACGGCGAGCGCCGGATCGTCGATCTTGGGATCGTGAGCCAGGCTGACCACGGCGGTCCGGTGGTCGAGCCCCATGGTTTCCAGCGCTTCGTCCGGCCATTCTTCCAAGACGCCAAGATCCTCGAACGGCCGGCGCACGGTGAAGGCCCGCCTGGGATCGACAATGGTGACGCCGAAGTCCGCCAGCGCCGCCATCCGGCTCAGCGGCTCGGCAATATGGACGGCGCCGACGACGATCAGCCGGAGCGGCGGATTGAAAACGTGAACGAAGAGGCGACCGGCAGCGGCCTGCAGGGTGGTGCTGCGATCGGCGGCAATGGCCACGCGGACGGCGGCAAGCGCGTCATCGTCGAGCCGCAAGTCGCCCTGCGCGCCGGCCAGCCCGACCAAGGCCTGCCCGCCGGTGGGGAGCCGGGTCACCATCGCCACCGGGTCGCCGTTGGCCTGAGCGGCAAGCAGATCGTCCAGCAGCGCGCGTTTCATTCGACCGGCTCGACGAACACCTGGACCTTGCCGCCGCAGGTGAGACCCACGTCCCACGCTTGTTCGTTGGTTATGCCGAAGTCCAGCAGACGCGGCGCGCCGCTGGACATCACGTCGAGCGCCTCTTGGATAACCGCGCCTTCGATACATCCGCCCGAGACCGAACCGACGAACGTTCCCGTCTCGTTGACCGCGAGTTGACTGCCCACCGGCCGCGGTGACGAGCCCCACGTGGAAACCACGGTGGCGAGCGCAACATCTTTGCCGCCGCGCCGCCATTCGGCCACTGTCGCAAGTATGCTGTCTGTGTCGGTCATGGCATCGGCCCGCGCTTGGTTGTCGAAACGAGTCCAAGATATATCGCAGGGGCCGATGCGGGCAATCGGGTCTCAGGAAGGAAAAACCCAATTGAGTTGGATTGAGCGCCTTAGGCCGCGTGGACGGCCTTCGCCCGCTGCTGGTCAACGCCCGACGAGCGGTTGCCCCAGACCAGATCGTGATGCACTTTGCAGAATGACGAGTTTTCTCGCGTTTGCAGACCGCAGATCGAAAAAACGCCATAGCTCTGGCGGTTCAGGATCCAGCGGCAGTGGTGGTGCTGAGCCTCACTCAAGAATACTTTTTCGCGTCCCTTTTTAGAGCTATTTTTTTCTGGCATGAATGATCTTACCAATCGTAGTTGAGTTGCTGCCCGCTTTCCCGCTTTTTCGGAATAGCGATACACTCAATTCAAGCCCGAAACGATACCGAGACGCAAACGCGAATCCAAGCCAGCAGCCTTGTGTTCAAGGCATGGCAGGGTAGGTTGCTATGCGTGATTGGTCATGTTGGCCGGGAGGAACAAATGGTAAGTTGCTGCACCGCAATAAAAAAGCCGGTGGCAACCATCTGGGTCTGGATCGCCGCGCTTCGCTCGCAATAACGGCAAGATCGATGCTGGACCGTAGCATTTTCGTCACTGCGAAGAGCGCAGCGCCGCGACAATCCAGAAAAGGCGAGGCGGATTACCTCGACAGTGGCGCTGGATTACCGCGTTCGGCTCTCGATGTCGGGAGGACTGGAAACTCCGCGATCAGCGGATGCGCGGCACGAAATACCGCTTTTGCAGCACTTAGCCTTCCAATGGATGGAACCGCGAGAAACCGGCCGCGTCGAGGCTCGCATCGACCTTTGGCTCCGGGGACGCTTCGTCGGCATCGACCTGACGCAGGGTAACCGACGGAAAGGGCCGGATGGCGTCCACGATCCAAACATCGTTGCCGTCGGTGGTGAAACGGTCGCCCAGCTTAATGTTGTAAAGGCTGCCTATTGTCATGGCTCGGTTCTCTCTCTCAGTAGGCGAACGCCGTTCGTCGATCCCCCGTCGACTGCGAGCAGTTTAACGGCAATCGCCGGAACAAACTGTGACGCCGCTCACAGTCGCATGACAAAATGCCGCCCCTCAAACGTCCCCGCCCTCAAGCCGCTTTGAGCAGTGACGCCATGATTTCAGCCGCCTCGGCGGGACCCGCAGGCGGACCCCGATGGGCAACGGGACGATCCAGCAGGTCGAGCAGTGCGTCGGCGATTTCACCCGCGTGCAACGCATCGCGATCCACCGCCGCCGCCGTGCCCTGCTCGCACAGCCATGTCTCCAGAAACACCGATTCGGGCCAGTCGGGGCGTGGCGCGAACATGACACGGGTCCCGTTGTAAACGGCTTCGGTGAACGTGCCGTAACCGGTCTTGGTGATCACCGCGTCGCACGAACGGATGGCATCGACAAACCGGAACCCCAGGGCGCTGACGGAGACCACGTCGTCCCGCTCAATCCGCAAACCATCGCCCACGACCCACCAGACACCCGGCAGTCTCGGCAACCAGTGCCCGGACGGCTCGCCAGCTTGATCGCCCGAAATTCCGCCCCCCGAGATTCCACCCCACGTCACCAGAACGAACCGGTCGTCGGCGCCGGCCCCGAACCGTTGCCGGATGGCCTCCCTCCGGTCGACGCCGATGCGCGCCAGTGGCGCAACCGACTTGCGGTTGGGAAGATCGGCCATGGTCATGTGAGGCACCGGCTGCAGGAACAACGCGGCGCTTTGATAGGCGGCGCGGATCTGCGCGCCGACCCCGTCCGGATCTCCGTGACCATTGCAGTAGGCGGCGTACATATCGCTCCAGTTCAACGAACAGAACCCTACTGCCGGAACGCCAGCCTCGGCCGACGCCGCCAGGCTGGTGTACGGAATGTCGGCGATCAACAGGTCCGCTTGCAATTCGCGCAGACTCCGGACTTCGTGGCTCAGCACCGCGTCCCATTGAGCATGAAGATCCGCGTAGGCCCGCACGGAGGACTCCGCGTCCACCTGGTCCGGGCCGAACATGCACAGTCCGAGGTCGGCGGGACCGGGACGCAACGCGAAATCTCCGGGAATTGCATCGCGCAGAACCGTTTCCGGGACATTGGTGCGCAATGTGAGCGCCATGTCCGGCAAGCGGCGGCGCAGTGCCGGAACCAGGGCCGCGACTTGGGCCGCATGGCCGAAACCGTGATAGGTGATGTCGATGACGATATGCGGACGGGTTGCGGGCATGCGTTTTGGACTCCGGGCGATGAGCAGGATTTATAAGGTACGGAGGATCGTTCAGTGGCGTAACGAATCGGGATCGTCAAGACATCGCTTGCTTGAGACGATTCGGTTCGTCACGGTGTCAGCGTTGGATCACCGCTACTCCGACGGCGATGGAGCGGTATGATGCCACCACGGGACATGGCAGCCTTCGGCGCCATAAAGCCAGGGCCCATAAACCTCGCTGGCTTCGAAGATCAGCTCGGCGACACGACTGCGCGCTTCGTCCTCGGGGAGTTCCGGCCGACAACGCTTGAATGCCACCAACGCAGCCTCCCAGGCCGGTTGGTCAGGCTCACCCAACGCGCGCCGGGCGCGGTAGGCGGTCGCCACTTCTTCCATGATACCATCGGTCGCCATCTATGAGCCTCCATGCCTGTCAGGCTGTGCCTGGGCGATACCGTAACCTCCGAAGAGTTAATGACCGGTAACGCCGCCTTCGATTTTTTGTTGATCACGCTGAGGCGCATTTATTGTTCTTGATGCGTTCACTACCGTCGTTCGCAGGGAAGTCAAGTTACGGAATGTTACAATCAGTCATTGAACGCGGAATGCCAGCGGAGAACCCCGGCGAAACGGTCCTTGGCGGCCCGTTCACTCCGCAGCCGGCAGCTGCCAAGCCCCCAGTGTGGCGATCACCGAGCGCGCTATGAATTGACGCCGATGTCGATACGGCAACGCAAGCCATCGCGCTCAAACGAGCGGTCTATCTGAAACACCGAACGTTTGGCGATGGTGTCCAGCAATTTGGCTCCGACCCCGTCACCGCCCTTTGATTCGACTTCGGGGCCGCCGCTCTCTGCCCAATCGAGTACAATCACCTCTTCGTCGCCACGCAATTCGGTGCGCCAAGTCACGTCGACTTTGCCGCCCTGCTTTGAGAGAGCGCCATGTTTCGCGGCGTTTGTGGCAAGTTCGTGAATGGCCATCGCCATGTCGATGGCCAATTCCGGTGGGAGCCGAACGTCGGACCGGCCGTGCAGTTCAATGCGGGTGCCGGTGGAGTCGTAGGGTTCGGTCTGCCGCTGGATGAGCTCGGCGAAAGCGACCTCTTTCCAATTGCTGCGGAATTGCAGATCATGCGCACGGGCCAACGCATTCAGCCGGGCAATGAAGCTCTTGACGATTTCCGGTGAAGACAGTTTCTGCCGGAAGGACAAAGACGCAATGGCTTGAACCGTCGCCAACAGATTCTTCACCCGGTGACGGAGTTCGTTCATCAACAATTGCTGATGACCAAGCCACGCGTCACGCTGCAAGGTCGCCGCAATCACGTTTCCGACGGACTGCAGAAACTTGATGTCGTCGGCGGAGAACCGATGCGATGTCCGGGTATAGGCGTCGATTACGCCACAGGCATGTTTGGGATCGCCAATGACCACGGCAATCCCGCTCTTGGCCCCGGCATCACGAAGATGGGCGTCGATGGTAAAGCGCTTCTCCTCGGCCATATTTTCAATAATTACCGGCGCGTCGGCACAAAGGGTATAGCCACCCAGAGAATGCTGGTCGGCGCTGACCACCGCCCCGTCTTCGGGCTCAAGTCCGAATGCAGAGCTGACCCGGAAGTTTGTTTGTTCCGGTTGATAAATGAGGAATCGAGCAAATTCGGCGCCAATGAGACGCGCGACTTCTTTAGCCATCATTGTCGGGAGTTCGTCTCCCGTGACTCCGCGCAAGCTGCGACTGCCGATGGTCGCCACGAAATCCTGCTGTGCGGCGCGAGTCTCGGCGGCGGCTTGTGCCGACACCAGCCCCGATACGTCATCGTACACACCGACCACCCGACGCACTGTGCCATCGTCGTCCAAAATCGGCGCCGCCGACATCAGGAGTTCGAACCCCTCTCCGTTCGCTCGGACCAAGGTCGCCCGGAAATCCTTTACCGGCTGGCCGGTGCGCCAAGCCACTTGCAGCGGCAGATCTTCCGCGGCCATTTCGTTGCCATCCCGCATAATCCGGTACCCAGCCGCCGGATCTCCCGCCGGCCGCGCCTTGCGGGGCGAATGCATGATGCTCGCGCCGTAGCGATTGACTTCGATCTGGCTGCACGCTGGATCGTCGGCGAAGGCGATACCGATGGGCGCCAATTCAAGAACGGCCTGAAGATCGTTGACTTTGCTGTTGAGCCGGTGGTTGAGCGAATCGATTTCCGCCTGTGCCTTCTTGAGACGCGTAACATTGACGAATGTCGCAACAACACCGTCGATAACCTCACCCACCGTCCGATAAGGCAAAATCCGCATCATAAAAATCGCATCGCCATCGCGAACCTTCAGTTCCCGCTCAACGGGAGCAAGGGTGCGGAACACCTGTTCCGCCTCAGCCGATAGGTCGACGTCCTCCACCCGCGCGGTGATATCGGAAATCGTCCTGCCCAAGTCGCTTTCGATAAGATGAAAGACTTCCTTTGCGACAGGTGTAAAACTGCGCACGCGCATGCCTCGGTCCAGAAATAGCGTTGCAATCTGGGTGCTTTCCAGCAGGTTCTGCAGATCGGCGTTCGACCGCCCGAGTTCCTCCACCTTGCTTGCCAACTCGGCGTTGACGGTCTCGAGTTCCTCGTTGACCGATTGCAACTCCTCCTTCGAGGTTTCGAGTTCCTCGTTGGAGCTTTGCAGCTCCTCGTTCATCGACATCAACTCTTCGTTGGCCGATTTCAGTTCTTCGTTCGAGGATTCCAGTTCTTCGGTCGTCGTCTGCAAATATTCCTTGGTGGTGCGCAGCTCGGTCTCGAGCGCCACGACTTGGCCGGTGGCATCGACACCATCTGAAGCAAACGGCACATCCGCCAGAGCAGGGCCAAGATCGTAGAAGACGACCAGGTAGTTATGCGGAGCGTTCCGGTCCTGACCAAGCGGCCGGCATTTCAACCTCAGGCGGTGGCGCCCGTCCGGCCGTTCGATGCTGACGTTGTCGCGGACCACTTCATTCTGCTCGGTGATGGCGCGGTGGAGCAGCGCCCGAACATCCATCCGCAAGCTCTCGTGAACCATGTTCAGGATCTCCAGCGATGGGGTTCCCCGTGGCAGCTGGAGATACGGCTCGACACGTCCGCCGGTATAGATCAGCTCCCGGCTTTCGGTAATAATCGCGAACGCTGGCCCGAGCTCCTCCAGCATCGCCCGCTCCGCCACCGACACTAGCGCTTCGCGCTTTGCCTTTCCGGCTGATTCCGCCCCGCCGCCGTCCTTACGCTCATCCGCGCCCGCAACGAGCTCAATCAGCGGAAACTGTATCTGAGGCCGGTCCAACGTTTCGCGTCGCTGGAAAATGCGCCACTTCTTGTCGACGATATGAAACAGGTTTGTATGCCGGGAGAGACTCTCCGAAGGCCCAAGAAACAAAAAGGCATCGGAGCGAAGGGCATAATGGAAAACGGGAATTACCCGATGCTGCAATTCGCTTTTTAGGTATATAAGGACATTACGGCACGAAATGAGGTCGAGCCGCCCGAACGGCGGATCTTTGATCAAACTCTGGGTCGAGAAAATGCAGAATTGGCGAATTTCCTCACTTACCTGGTATTCGCCTCCAACGACACGAAAGAACCGCTTTGTGAAGGGTTCCGGAACATAGGCGGAGATACTGTCAGGATACCTCGCGCGCCGGGCCACTTCTAGCGCGGTTTCGTCAATGTCGGTAGCGAACACCTGCACACGCAGCGATTTGCCAGACCGATCTATGCGGTCCTTCAACGACATGGCGATGGAGTACGCCTCCTCACCGGTTGCACACCCGGCAACCCAGACACGAACCGCGTCGCCATCTTCCTTGCGCTCGATGAGCTTTGCGAGCACCTCGCGATCCAATGCATCGAATGCTTTTGCATCGCGAAAGAAACCGGTGACCGAGACAAGCAATTCGCGGAACAGCTGCCGCAATTCTTTTGGGTCACTGCGCAGACGTTTCTCATACTCCACAATGCTCGCGAGCCGCAAAACCTGCATACGTCTTTGCACGCGGCGAAGAAATGTCGGCTCTTTATACCCGCGGAAGTTATGTCCGGTCGCGACTTTCAAAAGGCCGCAAATTTTCGCAATTTCTTCGCGCACCTCGCGCCTGCTCTGATCGAGGGCGCCCTGACCGGCTTCATCGCGCACATGCTCAAGATACTCGACCAGGCAGGCTGGGATTTCAGCCGGCGAAAGAACCTGATCCACCAGTCCGGTCGCCTCCGCGTTCCGCGGCATGCTGTCGTACTTCGCGGTACGCGGGTCCTGTATCAGGGTAAAGCCGCCGGTTTCCTTGACGGTTTTCAGGCCCTGTGTCCCGTCGCTGCCGGTTCCCGACAGGACAATGGCGATGGCCCGGTCGCCCTGGTCGGCCGCGAGCGACTGGAAAAACGTGTCGATGGGGGTGCGATGCGTCCGCGGCGGCGCCGGCTGCTCGACGTGAAGGGCGCCATTGTGGATCGTCAATGTGGTATTGGGACGGATGATGACCACGGTATTGGCTTCGATGTCCATGCCGTGTTCGGCTTGACGCACGGGCATCTCCGTGCACCGGCTGAGGAGTTCGGTCAGCATGCTTTTATGGCCGGGATCGAGATGCTGCACGAACACGAAGCAGGCGCCGGTATCCACCGGGGTCGCGGACAGCAAATCCTTGATGGCCTCCAACCCGCCGGCGGATGCTCCGATGCCGATCACCGGCACCTGAGCCAGGCTATCGGTGGAGTTCATGTCCTCGGACACGGCTTCGCCTTCGATGGGATCGGCCATTTCCGCGCGCGCTTGCTGTTCTGTTTCAGCTTTCTCGGTTGGCTCGGGTTGCTCTGACATGGTTTACTCCATCAACAGGCTGATTTCACACCGCCCGCCTGTGGCCGGGGGTTCGTTACGGCGCCAGAACCAACCGGGGCGTTGCACCTGGGAACTTTGCGGCCGAAAAGTTCGTTTACTTCTTTAGACTGCCCAGAAAGGCTCGACAATGCGGTATTCGGTTGTATTAACTCAATGGCAACACAATTGGTTCCATTGCTCGGGCTTTGAATCATACGCGCTGACGCGTGACAACCGACCGGCGCTATTCAAAAGGAGCTCATGCTTGCGCATTCTGATTTTGGAAGACGAAACGCTGATCGCCCTGAACCTCGCGGAGGAATTGCGCATGGAGGGCTACGAGGTGTCGGGTCCCGCCGGCACGATCAAGGAAGCGGCCGAATTGCTGGATCGGGATCCCATCGATTTCGCCGTTCTTGACGCCAACATCAACGGTATTGCGCCGGTAAGTCTCGCCGAAGAGCTCGGCCGCCGCGGTATCTTCTTCGTCTACGTCTCCGGCTATGACGAAGAGTATATCCGCGAAATCCTGCCCGCCGGGCCGCTCCTGCCGAAACCGCTGCAAATGGCGGCGCTTCAAGGCATCATTGAACGCGCGATGAAATAACGCCGAGCGTGATACGATTTCCGTGACGCGCCGGAATTCACTCATAGCCGCCTTCAGGTGACGGACGGCGTTTCTTAAAGGGCCGGAGCATACGGACCATCGCGGGGTGGGTTGGTCATGTCAGGAAGCGCATTCGCCAAGATCGCCGAGCAGCGTATTCAGGACGCCATGGAGAGGGGAGAATTCGACAACCTGCCGGGCGCCGGCAAACCGCTCGATCTCGACACCAATCCGTTCGTACCCACCGAGCTGCGCATGGCCTACAAGGTGCTGAAGAATGCCGGCGTCGTCCCCCAAGAGGTCGAAACCCATAATGAGATCCGGAGCCTGGAGGCCATGCTGGTTGACATGGAGGACGAGGCTGAACGATTGCGCGCCACCACTCGCCTATCGCTACTGCGTCTGCGCGTAGACATGAACCGTCCCGGCGGCCGGGGTCTTGCCCTTAACGGCCGCGCCCATGACCGGGTGGTGGAGCGGCTGACACGGAAAGCAGGGTGTTGATTGCCGGGTGAGCCGGCCGGTAAGGAGACATGCATGGCTGGTCAGGCCACCAAGATCGTTGATCACATCTACAAGGTGGGCGGAGCCGGATTTACCGCGTCTCAGGACGCAGCCGTCTATCTCGTCGAATTCGAAGGCCATGCCGCGCTTATCGACGCGGGTGTCGGCACGGCCACGGACAAGCTGCTGGCCAACGTCGAGGCCGCCGGCGTCATGCCCGAACAAATCGAATTGCTGCTCATCACCCACTGTCACTTCGATCATACGGGCGGCGCCCGGGGCCTTCGCGATGTGCTTGGTTGCCGCGTGGTGATGCACGATCTCGATGCCGACTATCTGCAGTTCGGCGACAATCTCGTGACCGCGGCATATTGGTATGGCGACACGATCGAGCCCTGCGCGGTGGACCGACGGCTCGTCGGCACCGAAGAGAAAATCGTGCTTGGCGGCCGTGTCATCTCCGCCCTTCATATTCCCGGGCACTCGCCGGGGTCGGTGGCTTACGTCACCCAGTCCGGCGGCATGAAAGTGGTGTTTGCCCAGGACGTGCACGGACCGTTGGACGCCACGCTCCTGTCCAACCAGGAGGATTACCAGATATCCCTCCAGAAACTTCTCGACCTCGACGCCGACATCCTGTGCGAAGGCCACTACGGCGTATTTACCGATAAGGCCGAAGCAAGGCGGTTCATTCGCTCGTTCATGGTATAGGCTTCCCGCCAATTCGATCGACGGGAGGGAAAGCATTCATGCTCGAACACATCACGCTTCTGGACGGCATCGCATTGCTGGTGTTCCTGGCCATATGGGCCGGGTACAGTGCCCTGTTCGACGGGCGTTACCGTCCGAAGAACAGCATCAATGCGCAAATGGTCACCATCCGGTACATGTGGATGGTACGGATGCTGGGCCGCGAGATGCGCATGGGCGACGCCACCCTCATCGGCTACTCCATTCGCAGCGGAACGTTTTTCGCTTCCACCACGCTGCTGCTGCTGGCCGGGCTCGTCGGCGTGCTCGGTTCGGCCGAACAGATTCACGCCGCCACCATCAACCTTTCGGTACTGTTAAGCGGCAATCCGCTGGCGCTGTTCGAACTCAAGGTAGTGGTGCTTGTCGGCATCTTCTTTTATGCCTTCTTCAAGTTCACCTGGGCCATCCGCCAGTTCAATTACTTTTCCGGCATCATCGGCAGCGCGCCGGAAGCCGGCACCGAACCGGTGGACACAACCTTCGCACGGCGCATGGCGACAATGCTGAGCCAGGCATTCTGGCAATTCAACGCCGGTATCCGCGCCTACTACTTCGCCCTCGCCGCTCTCGGCTGGTTCATCAACCCTTACGCCTTCATGGCGGCAACCGTGGTTATCGCCCTGGTGCTGGCCCAGCGGCAAATGTACTCGGCCACCGCCCGCGACATCGCCGAGCACGCTAAGAGTCTGTCGGAGTAGCACGGGGGTCCGGACACATGATTCCCCGAGTACAAGGATATTATCCGTTCCGGGACAACCGATACCCCGCGCCCCGAACGGTTTCGATCAGATTGCCGCAGAGTCCGAGCTTCTTGCGCAAGCGGCTGATGTAAACGTCGACCACATTGGTCAACGGGTCCTCGTTGATGTGCCAAAGCGCATTGAGAATGCGTTCCCGAGAATAGACCTTGCGGGGGTTGGACATCAGAAGCTTGAGGATGTCGCGCTCTTTTGCCGATAGCTCTATGGATTGACCCTGGCACTTCACGTCCAGTGACCGGGTATCCAGGGTCAGCTCTTCAAAAGCGATTACGTGTAAACGATCCTGGCCGTTGAGGGAAGCCGACGAACGGCGGACCAACGCGTCGATCCGCGCCAGGAGTTCGTCGAAATCGAATGGTTTTACAAGGTAGTCATCGGCGCCGAGCCGCAAGCCGGCAACCCGGTCCTCCACGTCGTCGAGCGCGGACAGGATAAGCACGGGCGTCATGTTTTTGTGCGCCCGCATGCGGCGACACACGTCCTGACCGGACATGCCGGGGAGAATCTGATCGAGGACAACCACATCGAAATCATCATTGGCCACCAACTCGACGGCGGTCTCGCCGTCCGGTGCCACCGTGACGGTCCACCC
>CAKZLS010000235.1 GCA_937127205.1 uncultured Rhodospirillales bacterium | reverse complement strand
TTCTGGGTCGATGCCGACACCCGGATGTTCGCCGATATTCCGCACGATTTTCTCGAAGACATGATGCCGGCCGATTGCATGTTCAGCTTTCTGGCGCGTCCCAAGTTCTCGGAGTGCGGTTTCGTCGGATATAACCTTCGCCATCCGGCCATTCGCGATTTTCTAGCCCAGTTCAAGGAGCTGTACACTGCGGACCGGCTGTTCAAGGAGGACCAGTATCACGACTCATTTTTGTTCGACGTTGTCCGCAAACGCTTCGAGCGCAAAGGGCACAAGACCTACGATATTGCCGAGGGCCTGGGACTCACGGTGGGACACGTATTTGTCAACAGCCGCCTCGGACAATACATTGACCACATGAAAGGCGACCGGAAGGATACCGGCGCCAGCCATGAAACCGACTTCGTTATTTCTAGGGATGAAGGCTATTGGAAAGAGCGGGCATCGAAATCGCCCAGCGAAGCCCAATAATTTTCAGCTCTCGTCCTTGCGGGCGTCGAGTCGACCTGCTAACTACGTATAAGACCCTAATTGGCGAAAGGTTATTTTCGTTATGAAACCGAAGGTCTTTATCCACACCAACGATAAGCAAATCGTTGGGGCCCTTGTTTCGGAATATTCCATGCGCCGCAACTCCAAGCATGCGGATGCGTTCGATGTCCGGTTGATCCGCACCGAGGACTACCCTTTCCTGCGGGCGCGGGAAGGTCAGGAGTATCTCCGCGACGGCGTGACTCGGCCTTGGCATTACGACGATCTTCAGTCGTTTACGCCGCTCAGGTTCATGCCGCCGGAACTGATGGGGTATTCCGGACAAGCGGTGGTTGTCGATCCGGACGTGTTCGCGGTGGGCGACGTTTACGAGCTTCTGACCCGAGACATGCAGGGTGCTGCGGTGATGTGCCGGCAGCGCTCGGGATCCAAGCAGAAGCGCGGTTTCATGGCGAGCAGTGTAATGCTGCTCGACAGCGCCAAGCTGACCCACTGGAAGGTGGAGCAGCAGTTCAACGAAATGTTCGAGATGAAGCGCGACTATGCGCTATGGATCTGCCTGCAGTACGAGGCGCCGGGATCGGTCAAGCTGTTCGAGAACGAGTGGAATGATTTCGACCGGCTCACTCCCGAAACTAAGCTGATCCACAACACCAAACGCAAGACCCAGCCGTGGAAAACCGGGTTGCCAGTGGATTTCATGCCGCCGGAGAAACCATCGGGGCTGGCGCCGTTGGGCTGGGTGAACAGGGTTCGCAGACGCGTGTTCGGCGATTACACGTTCCTCGGCCATTACAAACCGCACCCCGATCCCAAACAGGAACAGTTTTTCTTTGGCCTGCTGCGCGAATGCCTGGAAAGGGGCATCGTCACCGAGGAGATGATCCGCGACGAAATGCGCGAGAACCACGTCCGCCACGACGCCCTCGAAGTGCTCGAACGGACGCCGCCCCTGGCGGCCTAGCCCAATATTCGCCGGCGCTGCGCGGCGTGTCAGGGCACGCCGCAGGTCCGAACGACTTCGGGCCTCGGCCATGCGCTTTGCTTGACTTCCCGAGCTTCTTGGCTGGCGCAAGGGTCGAGCGGCAGGGCGACTCGGATCCGAAAATTGGCATGGCGATTGTGGCCAATAGAAATTGAGACGCAATTGCGCTACAATTAGGCGGTAGCGGCGGCGGTTTGCGAGCGCTGACCGACACGCATCGCCAATAGGATGCCGTCCGGGCGGGAGAGGTGACATGCGGAAGTTGAAGCTCGGATTGATAAACGTTGCCGCTTGCGCGGCGTTGGTTGGCGGATGGCTCATGCTGGGGCCGGCGGCAAACCCGGTTCACGCGGAAACGGGTGACGCGATGACCGTTGAAGGCGTTGGACTCCTTGATGGGATGACTTTCGCCAGCGAACTCGGTCCCGCAGACAAGCCTGCCAACGTTGAGGACTTATTGGTCTTTGAGAGTGGCATGTTCGTGTCGAAGGAATGCGAGCGGCGGTGTGGATATGCACCCGCGCCATACTTCGTCCGAAGCGTGGGCGCCAAGACCGAGTTTATAAGTGAAACCAAATGCTTGGGTAAAGACGCAACCATCGTCTGGCGAGGAACCGTCGACGAGGAAAACGGAACCATCAAGGGGATGTTTACCTGGACGTCGGAGCGGTGGTACTGGACCATCGAAAAGGAGTTCTGGTTCGAGGGCACGCTTGCCGAAGCCGCCATTTCGATGACCAGCGATCGCTAAGATGTCGACCAGAACACCGGAGGCCCGGCATCTCCGGCCGGTTATCTCAAAGCTGATATGCCTTGTTCTGTTGGTCGTTGTTGCCAATGTCGCCGCCGGCTGGATCGCCGAAGTCCTGACCTTCGAGATCCGCCCCAGCAACGAACCCTTCGTCCACCGGATCATCACCCTGTGCGCGATCGTCTATGCGGTGCTGATCGCTATTCCCTTCGTTCCCGGAGTGGAAATCGGCCTCGCGCTGATTGGGATGCTTGGTCCTCCCATAGTATTCTTGGTGTATGTCAGCACCCTTGCCGGTCTTTCCATCGCTTTCGTTGCTGGCCGCCTGATCCCGCTTACCGGATTGATCAGGCTGCTCAGCGACCTTCATTTTCGGCGCGCCAGCCACCTGCTCGAAACCATCCAGCCCATGAATGGCGAGGCCCGGCTGGCGTTTCTGGTCTCAAAAACGCCGAACCGATTTGTGCCGGCATTGCTTCGCCATCGCTATCTCGCATTGGCCGTTGTGATCAACCTTCCCGGCAACATCGTGATCGGTGGGGGCGGCGGCATCGCGCTTATGGCCGGCGCGAGCAAATTGTACTCCGTTCCCGGTTTCCTGGCGACCATCGTGCTTGCCGTCGCTCCCCTCCCGTTGGCGATCCTGCTGTTCGGAACGGCCATTCTGTCGCGTTAGTCGAGCGGCCACCATCCCACTCAAGCGTACAGCCGGTTTTGCAGGCGATGATAGTGATCGCAAAGGTTGGAAAGGGACAACGCCGCGTTTTTCAGGGGAGAGTCGATGGGTGGCGCGACAATTTCGGCGACGAACGCGTGCGTCCATAGGTCGAGCAATGTCGGTTGGTCCGCCGCGAAGAAATAGCTGTCTTGCCCGAGAAGCGTGCTCAACGCTTGCAGGTCCTCCTTCCCTAATGCATAGACTTCGTCGCGAGAATGCCGCCCAATTCCTTGGGCGCGCAATGCGGCGACCATCCGGCGCCGTGCCAAAGGAACGACAAACGTTCGCATCGGCGTCGGTATCCGGGCAAAAAAGATTTTGCGGATGACCGACCAGCCCGGTTCGTCGAGCCAGCGGGAATACACACCAATCCAATAAAGGTGCTCATCGAGCATGCGACGGAATGCGAAAGAAACACATCTGTCCCGGTCGGCCAGAGGTGCGTCCAGGTCAATGGCGCGAGCACGAGACAACCGCTTGATGATAAATCGTGAGTCCCCGATAATCCCCTCGTTCTCATCTTCGATGAAAGGCAATTTGCCTTTTGGTGCCAGAGCGAAGCTCCGTTTCGGATCAAACGTTACCGCCTCATAGGGGATTTGCGTTTCCCTCAGGAAGCTCTCGACCTTGAGACAAAAGGGACTGGGGTCGGCCAGACCCCATGCTTCGCCGAACTTGTGCAATTTCACGGTCATTTTCCGATCAGCCTTTCTTCTACGCCCGGGCGTAGAACACTAAATCCAGCCCAAACATGGATCCCAACAGTGGCAATTCTCACACACAGAGGCAAGTTTTCTGGCGTGCATCTTGAAATCGCCCCGTTCCTCGTGTAATCTATCATTAAGTTCACATAAATTGTTGTTTTCATTTGGTTATTGTGGCGACCTTATGAAGTGGCAACGCGGGCTTCCGTGGGATATGGAAGGGAAGGTGGAGCAATGACCCAGCAATGGACTCCGGAGCGGACGGCCGCCCTCATTGCACTGTGGAATGAGGGCATCACGGCGAGCGAAATTGGGCGCCGTCTAGGAGTGACCAAAAACGCGGCCATCGGTAAGGCCTTCCGCCTACATCTGGCCAAGCGCCGCGACCCGGTACCGCCGCGTTCGAACAGTGTGCCCACGGCGACCAACGTGATCCACTTGGCGAGCCTGGAAACCGGTATGTGCCGCTGGCCGCTCGATGATGGCGAAAGTGACGGATATCACTTTTGTGGCAAGGCGGCGGCCGACGGAAAGCCGTACTGCCCCACGCATTGCGACATGGCATACAGGCCTGCGTTCAAGCCCCAGAAATCGGCGGCTGTCGGCTGACGAGTGACGACCAGTTGCGGGCCGGGGCGTAGCAAGGGGCGGCGACCGAAGTGATCGGCCGGACGATCCTGCCGCCGCGCTATCCGGCGTCCGGGTTCTGGGCGGCGGCTGTGCGCAACGGCTACGATCCCGAAGCGGTGTGGACGGCGGCCAGCGAGGCCCTCGGCACCGTCTTCGACCTGCACCCCACCGAAGTACGAAGTCTCCTGGACAGTGACCTGGGCCAGCTTCTTGCCGACGACATCGGCTTCATCGATGGCGACGCCCGCGACCCCGACGCCATCGAAGACCTGATCCGATTCCGTCTGCACCACGCAGGCTGGCACCGCCTGTACACGCAAGCCATCGCAAAGGTCCGCGAACGGAATTCCGGACAAACGTGACCAACCGGTGCTCTGTGGGTTCGACCTAAAATCAAAAGGATTCTGTGGGGTCAGGTCATTAATATTTACTGATTGAAGGGGCGATTTGGGAAACCGACAAACGCCCGCGTTTTTTCCTGTTGACCCCCTTCACCGGGCTGTGCGGGTGTTCTTTTCCACCAGGGCTCCATAGAAGGTTCGGATGCGTGCGGTGATCGGACGGTCGCCGGTGCCGATGGAGTTGCCGTCGATCTCGGCGACCGGGGTTTGCGCGCCGAAGGTTCCGGTGAGAAACGCTTCGTCGGCACCGTACGCTTCGAAAAGCGAATAGTTCTTCTCTAAGACCGGAATACCGTTGTCGCGGCACAGCTCGATGACTTTCTGCCGGGTCACTCCGTTCATGCAATAATCGCCGGTGGAGGTCCAAACCTCGCCTCTTCGCACGATGAAGAAGTTGCAGGCGTTGGTGGTATTGACGAACCCATTGGGATCCAGCATGAGCGCCTCGTCGGCCCCGGCCTTTTCGGCCTGCAGGCAGGCGATCACGCAGTTCAGCTTGGAATGGCTGTTGTATTTCGGGTCCTGGCTCATGGGCAGACCACGAACCTGAGGCACGGTCGCCAGCCGGATGCCTCGACTTTGCAAATCAGCCGCGGGCTTGGAGTGCTCCAGGATGATCACCAGGGTCGGCCCCGAGCGGGACAGCGACGGATGCTGGAACGGCTTCGCTTTTACCCCACGGGTCAGCATCAGGCGGCAATGCACGTCATGGGTCATGCCGTTGGCCTGGGCCGTGCGGGTCAACGCATCTAGAATGCCCGCCTTGTCCATGCCGACGTCGAGGGACACAGCCTTGCAGCTGTTGAAGAACCGGTCCATGTGCTCGTCGAAGAAAGCCCATTTGCCATTGTAGAGCCGCATGCCTTCCCACATGCCGTCGCCCAGCATGAAGCCGCTATCGTAAACAGAGACTTTGGCATCGTCCCGGTGCACGATCTCGCCATTCACGTAGATCTTGATGTCGCGGTTTCGCGAGTCATCCTCTGCGTCATGGGTGGTGGAGGTGTTGTTGGTCATAGCTACCTCCAACCGCGTTCCTTGCAGTAGCAAACCGCCCCGTCATGAAGCGGTGCGATGATGCCGTTGGTAATCATGCTTTTTTCATCGAGGCTTGTCTTCCTGATCTCCTGTTGGAATGTGCTTGCATGCTCGCACTAACCTTGGAGCATCTGGGCGGCGGCGTCATCTTCAACCGTATTCGCGAGCGGAATTGGGTAATCCAGGACCGCTGGCTAAATTAAGGTCCACCGACGAGGAACTGATCTAATTCGATGAAAACCTACTGTGCATGGGGTTGATATCGACTTTTTGCGTTACACTCCCCCCCCGGTTGCACAGATAGATCGCTCTGGTTACTTCGCGGCCGAATGGATCCTGATGAGCGCACCGTTCTCGCCGTCCGTTAACGCATAGAGCTTTCCGTCGGGGTCCACGTCCACATCCCGCACGCGTTTGCCGATGGGAATGCTCAGATGCCGAGGCTTTTTGCCCGCTTGCGGCATTATCAGCCGCAAATCCTGAGTAACCAGACCCGAAGACAAGATCCCTCCCTGCCAATCGGGAAAGTCGGCTCCGCGATAAACCGTGGCGCCGGCGGGCGCGTGGGTATCGAGCCACACGACCACCGGGGCAGTATATCCCGGTCCGGCGATCCGATCGGAAATCAAAGTGCCGTCCCCATAGTTCCGGGCGTAGGTGACCGCCGGCCAACCTTAATTGTTGCCTGCTTCCAGCCGATTGAGCTCGTCGCCGCCGGCCGCGCCGTGCTCACTGGCCCAGATCGCCTTGGTTTCCGGGTCGAAGGCCATGCCCTGGATATTGCGGTGGCCATAGCTCCAGATTTCGGGACGCGCGCCCTCCGTGGCGACAAAGGGATTGTCATCGGGAACCGAGCCGTCGGGATTGATGCGGATGACCGATCCAAAATGAGTTTGCAAACTTTGAGCCTGTTGGCGGATCTCTTCGCTGGCAAACGTGATTGGCGGATTGCCGCCGTCGCCGATACTCGCCAGCAACGTTCCATCGGGGAGAAACAGCAGCCTCGATCCGAAGTGGGCACCGCCCTCCTTCGCGGCCGCAACCCGAAAGATCTCTGTGAAGCCCGCCAGACCGTCACCGGTCCAGGTAGCGCGCCCGATGGCTGTTTGGTTGGCCTGTGGATCGCCGGTGGCGTAAGTGAAATAGAGCAGGTTGTCCGTCTCGAAGTCCGGGCTTGTTGCAATGTCCATGAGACCACCCTGGCCCAGGTCAAGGACCGAGCCGGGGAAATCGATGGACTGTGCCATTAAGGCGCCGTCGCGGACCACGCGAATGGTCCCTGATTTCTGGGTGATCAAGAGTGTGCCGTCGGGGAGCCAAGTCATTCCCCACGGAGAGTTCAGGCCGTTGACGACCTGTGTCGTGGCGAAGCCCCGGGCATTCTCGATCCCGCCGCGCGAGACCAGCGGATCAGCCGCCGTGGCCGCCGTCGCAAAAACCAAAGCACAGGCAAAACTCGCTTTTGCAAGTGAGAGCCGCCGACGCATTTCCCTTCTCCCCTCGCGGATTTAAGTTGTTGTGCCATTCACCAAATCGATTTGGTGGACTTCACAACCCGTATCAACCCAGCCCCGCGAGGGGCGATGGAAAAATCAGCCGTCTCCAACCCCGGGATCGTACGCCAGGTTGGGAGCGAGCCAGCGTTCCATTTCATTGACGTCCATACCCTTACGCTGGGCGTAGTCGGCGACCTGGTCGCGGCCGATACGGCCCACGCCGAAGTAGCGGCTGTCGGGGTGGCTGAAGTAATAGCCGCTGACCGACGCGGCGGGCATCATCGCGAAGCTCTCGGTCAGCGTAATGCCGGCGTTTTCTTCGGCCTTGAGGAGGTCGAACAAGCCGCGCTTTTCCGTGTGGTCGGGACAGGCGGGATATCCCGGGGCGGGGCGGATGCCGACGTATTTTTCGGCGATCAGGTCCTCGTTTGTTAGTTTCTCGCCGTTGGTGTAGCCCCAAAACTCGGTACGGACGCGCTCGTGCATGCGTTCGGCGAAGGCCTCGGCCAGGCGGTCGGCCAGGACCTTGAGGAGGATCGAATTGTAGTCGTCGTGGTTTTTCTCGAAATCCTTGGCGATTTCGTCCACGCCAATGCCGGCGGTGACCGCGAACCCACCCACATAGTCCTCGACGCCGGTTTCCTTGGGCGCCACAAAATCGGCGAGCGCGTAGTTCGACCGGTCCTTGCCCTTGCGGTCCATCTGCTGGCGGAGCGTATGGACCACCGCCTGAACGTCCGAGCGCGAGTCGTCGGTGAAGATCTCGATATCGTCGTCGCCAATCCGATTGGCGGGCCAGAGGCCGATGACGCCCCGCGCCGTCAGCCACTTCTCGCCGACGATCCGCTGCAGCATGGCTTGGGCGTCGTTGAACAAATTCCGCGCCGTCTCGCCCACCACCGGGTCGTCGAGGATGTCAGGATAGTTGCCGGCCAGTTCCCAGGCCTGGAAGAACGGACGCCAGTCGATACGGGTCACCAATTCGGCGAGGTCGTAGTCTTCGAAAACCGTCAAACCGGGTTTCGCAGGTGTCGGCGGCTGGTAACCGGACCACGAAATGGCGGCCTTGTTGGCGCGCGCCTTGTCGATGGCAAGCCTGGAGCCGTCCTCGCGCCCGCGCGCGTGTTTTTCGCGGACGGTGGCGTACTCGTCCCGGACGCGGGCCGCGTAGGTTGCACCGTCTGCTGGCGACAGCAGCGATCCGGCCACGCCCACGGCGCGCGACGCATCCGGTACGTAAACCAGGGGACCTTCATAGTTGTTTGCGATCTTGACGGCGGTGTGAACCTTGGATGTGGTGGCGCCGCCGATCAGCAGCGGAATGGTGAAGTTCTGGCGCTGCATCTCCGCGGCCACATAGCACATCTCGTCGAGGCTGGGAGTGATCAGCCCGGAGAGCCCGATCATGCTGGCGCCTTCTTCACGCGCTTTCTCGAGGATTTTGGCGGTGGGCACCATCACGCCCATGTCGACCACGTCGTAGTTGTTGCACTGCAGGACCACGCCGACGATGTTCTTGCCGATGTCGTGGACGTCGCCCTTCACCGTGGCCATGACGATCTTGCCGTTCGACTGACGCGGCTTGCCCTCTTTCTCCGCTTCCATGAACGGCAACAGATAGGCCACGGCCTGTTTCATCACCCGGGCGCTCTTGACCACCTGCGGCAGGAACATCTTGCCCGATCCGAACAGGTCGCCAACCACATTCATGCCGTCCATCAATGGCCCCTCGATGACCTCGATGGGGCGGCCGGCCTTTTGCCGAGCTTCTTCGGTATCGCCTTCGATGAATTCGGAGATGCCGTTGACCAGGGCGTGGGTCAGGCGCGCGGTAACGTCGTGTTCGCGCCAGGACATGTCCTGCTGGCGGGCCTTGGCCGTGCCCTTGAACGACTCGGCGATGTCGAGAAGGCGTTCGGTGGCGTCGTCCCGGCGGTTCAGGATCACGTCCTCGACGCGCTCTCGCAAGTCCTCGGGAATGTCCTCGTAAATGACGATCTGTCCGGCGTTGACGATGCCCATGTCCATGCCGGCGGCGATGGCGTGGTAGAGGAACACCGAGTGCATGGCTTCGCGCAGCGGATTATTGCCGCGAAAGGAGAACGACACGTTGGATACACCGCCCGACACATGACAGTGAGGGAGATTTTCCTTGATCCGCCGTGTCGCCTCGAAGAACGCCACGGCGTAGTCATTGTGTTCTTCAATGCCGGTCGCGACAGCAAAGATGTTGGGATCGAAGATGATGTCCTCGGGCGGAAAGCCGACCTTGTCAACAAGAATACGGTAGGAGCGCTCGCAGATCTCGTACTTGCGGTCGGCGGTGTCAGCCTGGCCCTGCTCGTCGAAGGCCATGACCACCACGGCCGCGCCGTAGCGCCGGACCTGCTTGGCCAGCGTAACAAACGCTTCTTCGCCTTCCTTCAGACTTATGGAATTGACGACGGCCTTGCCCTGCACACACTTGAGTCCGGCTTCGATCACCGACCATTTGGACGAGTCGATCATCATTGGGACTTTGGTGATATCGGGCTCGGTGGCACATAGCTTGAGAAACCGTTCCATAGCCGCTTCGGAGTCGAGCAGGCCCTCGTCCATATTGACGTCGACGATCTGGGCGCCGTTCTCCACCTGCTCGCGTGCGATGTCGAGCGCGGTTTCGAAATCGCCCTCGGTGATGAGGCGGCGGAACTTGGCGGAGCCGGCGACGTTGGTGCGCTCGCCGACGTTGATGAAGATGCCGGTGCCGGTCATGACGCGAGCTCGAATGGCTCGAGGCCCGACAGCCGCAGCCGCCGGGGAACTTCGGGAATAGGCCGGGGTTTCAAGCCGGTCACGGCCTCTGCCATGCCGGCGATATGATCGGGCGTTGTTCCGCAGCACCCGCCAACGATGTTGAGGAGCCCGGATTCGGCCCATTCGCGAATGTGAGCCGCCGTGGTTTCCGGTTGCTCGTCGTACTCGCCGAATTCGTTGGGCAGGCCGGCGTTGGGATAGGCGCAGATATAGGTCTCCGCCACCCGCGACAATTCGGCCACATAGGGGCGCAACTCCTCGGCACCGAGTGCACAGTTGAGACCAATGGTCAGCGGCTGGGCGTGGCGCACCGAATTCCAGAATGCCTCAGCGGTTTGCCCCGACAGGTTGCGCCCGGAGAGATCTGTGATGGTTCCCGAAATCATCACCGGCAGCCGCACGCCGAGATCGTCGAACAGCTCGTCGATGGCGAACAGCGCCGCCTTGGCATTAAGGGTGTCGAACACGGTCTCCACCAAGAGCAGATCCGCGCCGCCTTCGATCAGGCCGTCGGCGGCCTCGCGGTACGCCGCTCTCAGGTCATCGAACGAGACGTTGCGGTATCCCGGGTCGTTGACGTCGGGCGAAATGGATGCGGTCCGATTGGTGGGACCAAGGGCGCCGGCAACGTATCTGGGTTTGTCCGGTTCCTCCCGGGTTCGCTGATCGGCGGCCTCGCGAGCCAAGCGCGCGCCGGCAACGTTCAACTCGCGGGCCAGTTCTTCCATTCCATAGTCCGCCATGGCGATCCAGGTGGAATTGAAGGTGTTGGTCTCGACGATATCGGCGCCGGCGCTGAAATAGGCGTCGTGAATGTCGCGGATGACATCCGGCTGGGTGAGGACGAGAAGATCGTTGTTGCCCTTGACGTCGCGGGACCAGTCGGCGAAACGCTCGCCGCGGTAGGCCTGCTCGTCGAGCTTGTGCCGCTGGATCATCGTCCCCATAGCGCCATCGAGAACGAGAATACGCTCGTTCATCGATTGGGTAAGGGCGTCAATGCGTTGCTGGCGTTCGAGCACCGTTATTCTCCGGCCTGGGTGACGAGTTCTGGGGCATCCGCCGGCGCGACTTCGGGGCGGACGCCAAGCACATGGCAGATGGCGTAGGCAAGATCGGCGCGGTTCAGCGTGTAGAAGTGGAAATGTTCGACGCCGCCCGAATACAGGGCCCGGCATTGTTCCGCCGCCACCGAGGCTGCCACCAACTTGCGGGTCGCCGGATCGTTATCCAATCCCTCGAACACGTCGGCCATCCACTTCGGGACGGACGCACCGCACATTTTGGCGAAGTTGACCACCTGATTGAAATTGGTGACCGGGAGGATGCCCGGAATGATCGGGACGTTGATGTCCGCCGCGTGGACGCGGTCGAGAAACCGGAAATAGACGTCCGTGTCGAAAAAAAACTGAGTGATGGCACGGCTGGCACCGGCATCGATCTTGCGTTTCAGGTAATCGATGTCCACGTGGCCATTGGCCGACTCAGGATGGGTTTCCGGATAGGCCGAGACACTGATATCGAAGTCGGCGACGTTCTTCAGCCCC
This sequence comes from uncultured Rhodospirillales bacterium, assembly GCA_937127205.1. GTDB lineage: Bacteria > Pseudomonadota > Alphaproteobacteria > Rhodospirillales > Defluviicoccaceae > CAKZLS01. The sequence continues at coordinate 14,422 of CAKZLS010000235.1, read as the reverse complement.
GCCACGAGATCGCAAGCATAAGCGTAACCGCCCGGGTAGGGTGCATACCGGTCAACCCCCTCCGGAGGATCGCCGCGGAGCGCCACGATATGACGAATACCCGCATCCCAGTATGTGCGCGCAACCTCGTCGATTTCTTCGCGGGTGGCGCCAACGCAGGTCAGGTGAGCGGCCGGCTCCAAACTGGTTTCGCGGCGAATGCGGGTGACCGTGGCGTGAGTCCGCTCTCTCGTGGTGCCGCCGGCGCCATACGTTACCGAGACATAAGCCGGGTTAAGCGTTGCCAGACGCTCGACGCAGACCCAAAGGTTCTCTTCCATTTTTTCCGTTTTCGGCGGGAAAAATTCGAATGAAACCTTTACGTTGCGCGGTAACGGGGTCGTTATGGGCAAAATTGTCCGCGTTCCAGATGTAACCATCGAGGCTGCGCACCTTAGTCAGGATGTGAGGTTGTCGTTCGTGTCATTCAACACGGAAAGGAGCATCGCTGCCGCAAGGCGTGCCGTGTGCGCAACTCCCCTGCCAAGCTGTCTCGTTTTCCGTATAACGAGGGCAAATGTCAACCTCCATCCGGGCCAGCGGATAAAGTCCGTCGATGATATACCAGAGGCATTGCGCTGACCTATTTGAGTGAAAGTGCGGCTAGATTCCGATATGAGTTCGGAACATTTGCAGTGCCATTTACGATAGTCGGTAGCCCAAACGCTGCGACAATTTGGAAACATTTCCAAACACATAGATCAAGCGGTGTGATTTTGTACCTCGTGGCGGCTTCCTTCGAAGGCGCCACTGGCGTTTTCATATCCGCTATGTTACTTGAGGATGAATACTTTGCTTGGTTTGCGCGTGGCAACCATTGAGTGGGCGCAAACGTTTAGCTTGTTTTATGTGGCCGGGAAATCAAGCTTTCGGCCGCGAACGGTCTGCTTGGTTTGAGGATTGCGCTTGGCGAAGCTGCCATCAAACCATTTTAGCCAACAGCTTCGTCAAGGTAACGATTGATGGAACGGATGACATTTGTGGTCGACGGCGCCATGGCAACATTTCGGGGCGCTCCGACGCGATTCCTGGCGGCTCTGCTTGTCGTTTTCAGCATATCGGGCTGTGCCAGCGCTCCGGATCCGTCCGATACCGAAGCGTATGCAGAGTACCAGGAAATCAACGATCCGCTTGAGCCCATGAACCGCGCCATCTTTCAGGTGAACCGTGGGCTGGATACACTCATCCTCAAGCCGTTCGCTATCATGTATTCGGTGTTCCTGCCGCCAGCTTTCCAGACCGGGATACACAATTTTCTCAATAATCTGCAAACGCCGGTTATTCTGGCCAACGATCTGCTGCAGACCAATATGAACAATGCCGGCGTCACATTTACGCGATTTCTTATCAATACCACTCTAGGCGTCGGTGGTCTGGGCGACCCGGCCACGGAGCTGGGCTGGCAACGCCACGAGGATGATTTCGGCAAGACGCTGGCGGTGTGGGGCGTCGGTGAGGGACCCTATTTGATGCTGCCGGTCATTGGTCCTTCCAACCCGCGCGATGCTACCGGCCGGGTCGTAGATAGTCTTATTCTCGACCCCATCGGCCTGCTGGGGACACTCGGAAACGATGCCCTATTCCCGTATTCCATGACACGGACCGTGTTGACCGCCGTCGATACCCGGTCTCGCTTCCTTGACGAATTCGACGAAGTCGAAAAAACGTCTCTGGATTTTTATGCTGCCGTACGCAGCCTTTATCGGCAGAATCGCCGGAACGATGTCGACAAGTTCATATATCAGAGGTGGAAGCCGGCGTCCGAGCGTGAAGAGCAACCCGCCGAACCGGCGACCACTGATTTTCCGGATATGTCGGACATGCCGGAACTTGACGAGCCTTTGCCCGAATAAGGGTAAGCGCTACATTTCGAATGGGAGATCTTGATGCGGAGAGTGATAAGGCCGGTTCCGGCGTTTTCATTGTTGGCGATTGTCTTTTCGCTACTGCTACTGACTCACGGTAAACCTGCTTGGGCCGATACGCCGGCCCAAGGAGCTCAGGACCTGGTCCGATCGCTATCGGACGAAGCAACCGCACTGCTGAATAAAACGGGCGAGTCATCGGAAAAGCGCGTTGAGTCTTTTCGCGGTCTGCTGCGTCAATATTTCGCATCCTCGGCAATCGGCAGGTGGGTCTTGGGCCGCTACTGGAGACAAGCTTCCGATGCTGAGCGCAAGGAGTACCTGTCACTTTTCGAGGATTACATTGTTTACGGTTACGTTAAGCGGTTTAGCGATTACTCCGGAGAACAATTGAAGATCCTAAGGGCGACCGAAAACGACCAACGGTCGGTAACAGTGTTCTCCGAGTTCATTCGACCAGGGGGTGACAAACCGATCAGGGTCGACTGGCGCGTTGGGCACAAAGGCGACACGTATCGGATCACCGATGTCATGGTCGAGGGGACATCGCTGAGCCAAACATTACGGTCGGATTTCGCGTCAACCATCCATCAAGGCGGCGGCAACGTGGAGAGCTTGCTGATCGTTTTGCGGGAAAAGGTGGCCGAGTTGAAGATCGACCTGGGTATCTCCGCATAGGAGCGACGGACGCGTCCGTCGCGCGCGAAATTCCATTCTCAGGGTCGATTTACCGCTGTTACCCCTGGCTTCACCCCCGTGTTAGCGGCTTGTACTTGATCCGGTGCGGCTGATCCGCCTCAGCGCCCAAACGGCGGTGGCGATCCGCTTCGTAGTCTTCGTAATTGCCCTCGAACCAGACAACCTGGCTGTCGCCCTCGAAGGCGAGGATGTGGGTGGCTATGCGGTCAAGGAACCATCGGTCGTGGCTGATGACCACGGCGCAGCCGGCGAACGCCACGAGCGCATCCTCGAGCGCCCTGAGGGTCTCGATGTCCAGATCGTTTGTGGGTTCGTCCAGCAACAAGACATTCGCGCCCGATTTCAGCATCTTCGCCAAGTGGACGCGGTTCCGCTCGCCGCCGGAGAGGGTTTCCATCCGCTTCTGCTGGTCGGGGCCCTTGAAATTGAACTGGCCCACGTACGCGCGGCTTTGCATTTTGCCCTTGCCCAACTCCACTTCGTCGAGACCGCCGGAGATTTCTTCCCAAACGGTGTGCTTGGGGTCGAGCGTGTCGCGGGATTGGTCGACGTAGCCCAAGGTGACGGTTTCTCCGATTCTGATCGTTCCGCCATCCGGCTGTTCCTGTTCGGTAATCATCCGAAACAGCGTTGTCTTGCCGGCTCCGTTGGGACCGATAACTCCGACAATGCCGCCGGGCGGAAGGCGAAAGTCCAAGTCGTCGATGAGCAGTCGGTTGCCGTAGCCCTTGCGCACGCGCTCGGCCTCGACAACAAGGTTGCCCAGGCGCGATCCGGGAGGAATGACGATTTGTGCGACACCAATGGGTGTATCGCGGGCGGTGGCGAGCAATTCCTCGTAGGCGGTGATACGCGCCTTGCTTTTGGCCTGTCGGGCCCTCGGCGATTGACGGATCCACTCGAGTTCTTGTTTTAATGTCCGTTGCCGTGCCGACTCCTGTCGCTCTTCCTGCCCCAGGCGTTTCTGTTTCTGCTCAAGCCACGACGAATAGTTGCCCTCATAAGGAATTCCGCGGCCGCGATCGATTTCCAAAATCCAACCGGTTACGTTGTCGAGGAAATAGCGATCGTGGGTTACCACCATAACGGTGCCGTCGTAGTCCTTAAGGAACCGCTCCAACCATGCGACGGATTCGGCGTCGAGGTGGTTGGTGGGCTCGTCCAGCAACAGCATGTCGGGATGTTCCAGCAGGAGCCGGCATAGCGCTACCCGTCGCCGTTCACCGCCGGATAATTTGTTCACGTCGGCATCGCCGGGCGGACACCTCAACGCATCCATCGCCACTTCGATCGTCCGCTCCAGTTCCCATCCGCCGACCGCATCGATCTTCTCCTGTAGATCGCCCTGCTCCGCCAGCAACATGTTCATTTCGTCGTCGTCGAGGGGCTCGGCGAACCGGGCGCTGATGGCATTAAACTGGTCGACCAAACCCTTGGTCGCGCCCAGAGCCTCTAGGATGTTGTCCTCCACGTTTTTGGATGGATCCAGATCCGGTTCCTGAGGCAGATATCCCACCCGAATCCCTTCGGCGGCCCACGCTTCGCCGTCAAATTCGGTATCGAGCCCGGCCATGATCTTCATCAGTGTCGACTTGCCGGAACCGTTGACACCAAGGACGCCAATTTTGACGCCGGGAAGGAAGGACAGTGAAACATTCTTGAGGATTTCGCGCCCGCCGGGAAATGTTCGGGTCAATCCTTTCATCACGTAGACATATTGATAGGCGGCCATGCTTAACTCCGGACATTGGGCGGCGGGCTGCGTCACCGGCATAGAATGCTTCGGTGGCGCAAACGGTGACTGTCATACCAGTGATCACTGATGGTAAGCTTTTGTATAGCCTGTCATCCCTGGCGCATGCAATCCGTTGGCAAATTCGTGAAAGAGCTTAAACATTTTCAAAAGTGGTATATTAATGGTTCCGGCACGCAGGCGCGGGCGACTAAAGAATGCACCGGAAAGAGCATGCACGGGAGGAGAGAATGGCGAAATCCATTCTCGTCGTCGAAGACGAGCCGAATATCGTACTTTCGCTTCAGTTTCTAATGAAGAAAGCGGGCTTCGACGTCCGCGTCGCCAGCGACGGCGAGCAGGCACTGGCGGCTGTTGAGGACCGTGCGCCGGACCTCATTCTATTAGACGTCATGATCCCAAAGCGTGATGGCTACGACGTGTGTCAGACCATCCGCTCCAATCCCGACTACGGCGATATCTACATCATTATGCTGACCGCGAAAGGTCGCGAGGTGGATCGCGAAAAGGGCATCGCCCTGGGTGCGAATGATTACGTCACCAAACCCTTCTCGACGCGTGACCTGACGGAGAAGGTCAAGCTGTTGCTGCAGGGCGCGGACTGAGTTGCAGTGTTGAAACGTATACAAGCGGACGTTTGTATCAGTAGCGGCTGAGTTTAATGGGTCCCCGGCTTTTCCTCATCGTCTGCTTCGCAGGATTGGCGGCCACTTGCTTGGCCGCGGTCGGCGCGGGAATGTGGTTGATCGCCGCCGCTCTGCCGGAGGAGGGGCCCGACATCTTCAATATCGTGATGGTGTACGGCGGCGGCCTTGCTTTCCTCTTGACCGCGGTGATCGCGGTTGTCTGGGCGTACCTGGATCATGCCCTTGCTCAGCCGACCGCCGCTATCGTTCGCGGCATCCAGACTGTCATGCACGCCAATCCCGACCACCGCATCGAGGTCCCGGATCTTCATCAGCTCGGCGGCTTGCCGCGGGCGGTTACCGATTTGGTTTCCCAGCTGGCGCGAGCCGAAAACAGTGTCGGCGAGGCGATCGCCAAAGCTACGGAAAAGGTTGAGCAGCAAAAGGACCAGCTCGGCATCATCCTGCAGGATTTGCATGAAGGTGTGTTGGTTTGCAATCTCAATCACAATATTTTATTGTATAACAATCGCGCGCTTGAGTTGTTGCATATCACCAGCGAAGTTGGCCTAGACCGCTCGCTTTTCAGTTTCATGAATCGTCAACCTGTCTTGCACGCGCTGGACCGTCTAACCACACGTGTGGCGGAAGGCCGCCACGTGCAACACGAGACAGGGACAATGGTGTCGTTTGTCGGTTCGACCCTGGATGGCCGTCATACGCTCGATGGTCGGATGAGCCTCATCTTGAATAGTGACGTCGTTCCCACCGGCTACGTGATCTCCTTCGATGACGAAACCGAAGAGCTGGCCGCTCTTGGTCTCCGCGACCGGCTATTGAGGGAGGCTACCGAGGGATTGCGGGCGCCGGTGGCCAACCTCAAGGCCGCGGCGGAAATTCTGAATGCCAATCCGGATATGCCCAAGGATGATCAAGTTGCCTTCAAGCAGGTGATGCTGAAAGAGGGCAGCTTCATGGCGGAACGGCTCGAATCACTCTCCGCCCAGTACCGCGACGTTATCACCGGCCATTGGCCGATGACCGATATCTATTCGTCCAACTTGTTCAACAACCTTGCGAATAGGCTGAAAGACCGTCTTCAACTGGATACGGTGATGATCGGTATTCCATTGTGGGTGCATGGTGACAGTTACACCCTCATGGAGCTCCTGGACCGGATTGTCCAAAAAGTGAGCGCGCACACCGGGGCGAGGTCGTTCGATCTCGAGGCGGTGTCCGGCGAGCGACACATGTATCTGGATGTGATGTGGAAAGGGGAACCGATCCCGGCATCGGAGTTGAGTTCGTGGCTGACCGATCAGCTCGAGGATACCCTGGGCGGGTTGTCGCTGCGTGACGTTCTCGAACACCACAAGACCGATATCTGGAGTCTTCCGCATCGCGGCGGCTTGGCAAGATTGCGATTGCCGCTGCCGCCCGCCAAGCATCCGCCGACAAGCCGCGGCACCCGCAGCCGCCCGTCCCGCCCCGAGTTTTACGATTTTGAACTGCTGCAGCAGCCGGATACGTTGGGTGAGCTCGGAAGCCGTCCCCTGAAATCCATCAATTACGTTGTTTTCGATACCGAGACGACGGGGCTCGAACCCTCTTCCGGGGACGAAATCATTTCCATTGCCGGCGTTCGGCTGGTGAACGGGCGAATCCTGACCGGTGAATCTTTCGAGAGGCTGGTGGATCCGAAACGACCCATTCCCAAGGAATCGATCCGATTCCACGGAATTACCGAGGAAATGGTCAAGGACAAGCCACCAGTTCAAGTCGTCCTTCCGCAATTCCACGAGTATTTGGGAGACGCTGTGCTGGTGGCGCACAATGCGGCATTCGACCTGAAGTTCCTGAAATTGAAGGAGAGTGAATGCGGGATTTCCTTCGACAACCCGGTATTGGACACGCTGCTGCTGTCGGTCTATTTGCACGACTATACCAACCGGCATACACTCGACGCCGTCGCCGAGCGGTTCGGAATCGATATTCAGGGGCGTCACACGGCTCTCGGCGACGCTCTCGTGACGGCCGGCGTTTTTTTGAAAATGATCGATGTTCTGGAGGCACGCGGCATCCATACCCTTGATCAGGCGATCGAATCGGCTCATTCGATCGTGGAGGTTCGCGCCCAGCAAGCCGGTTTCTGACGCGGCGAGAGCGATACGGCTAGAAATGGAGCTACGCGGAGTATGAAGGACGACAACCGCAGCAGCGAGAGACTGGTAGCTCTGTTTCTGTTTGGTATGGTGTTGTTCAATCCGCTTGTGGTGGGTCTTTTCGATGTCGGGGCCGAAATCAGGCTGTTCGGCATACCGGTTCTATTCCTCTATTTGTTCATCGGCTGGGCGGTATTAATCGGGCTCATCGCCGCGGTTGCCGAAAGCGCGCCCAAGGACTCCAAACCAACTTCTCCGCCAACTCGACCAGCCGACTGAAACGAATAGGAACGGTAACCGCATGATTCCCGGTTGGCTCATCGCTGTCGCCTCTCTCGGATACCTGACGCTGCTGTTCGCCATTGCTTACTATGGCGATAGAAGGTCTGACGAGGGGCGGAGCCTGATCCTCAATCCGTATATCTACGCTTTTTCAATTGCCGTCTATTGTACGGCTTGGACCTTCTATGGAAGTGTCGGCTTGGCGGCGCGAAGCGGTGTCGGATTTTTGCCCATATACCTCGGCCCCACGCTAATGTTTGCCTTCGGGTGGGTCGTTCTTCGAAAGATCATTCGCATCAGCAAGGTCCATCACATCACTTCCATCGCCGACTTTGTGTCATCGCGCTATGGCAAGAGCCACGTCCTCGGCGGATTGGTCTCGGTGATCGCCGTTATCGGCATCATGCCGTATATCTCCCTCCAGCTCGACGCGATTTCGGCGAGCTTCAACGTTTTGCTCAATTACCCGGAATTATCGAATTCCGGTTCAGCGATCGATTTGCCGTTGTTCGGCGATACGGCGTTTTGGGTTGCGGTATTGCTCGCGGTGTTTTCGATCCTGTTCGGTACCCGGCATATCGACGCGACGGAACATCACGAGGGCATGGTCGCCGCTATTGCCTTCGAGTCCGTGGTCAAGCTCGTAGCGTTCATCTCTGTCGGCGTGTTCGTCACGTTCGGACTGTTCGACGGTTTCGGCGATCTGTTCGCCCGTGCCGCCGCCGAGCCGACGATCGCAAAACTGATGACAATGGAGGTTGTCGGCGCTCAGTGGGCACCGTTGACGTTGCTGGCCATGCTGGCGGTTTTCTGCTTGCCCCGCCAGTTCCAGGTCACGGTCGTGGAAAATGTCGATGAGAACCATCTGAACAAGGCGATCTGGCTGTTCCCGCTGTATCTCCTGCTCATCAATATCTTCGTTTTGCCCATCGCCTTCGGCGGATTGCTGAGGTTTCCGTTGGGTACCGTGGACGCGGACACCTACGTGCTTGCGCTTCCCCTGGCCGAAGGCGCGCCGGCACTCGCGCTGTTCGCGTTTATCGGCGGCCTGTCGGCGGCTACTGGTATGGTCATCGTCGCTACGGTGGCGCTCAGCACGATGATCTGCAACGATCTGATCATGCCCGTGCTGTTGCGGTTCGCCTGGCTGCACCTGTCCGAGAAGAAGGATCTTTCCGGTCTGTTGCTGGCCATCCGCCGCGGCTCTATCGGGTTCATCCTGCTTATCGGCTACCTCTATTTCGTTTTGATTGGCGAATCGTACGCACTGGTGAGCATCGGGCTCGTATCGTTTGCTGCCGCGGCGCAATTCGCTCCCGCTATTCTTGCCGGCATGTATTGGAAAGGTGCGTCTCACCGCGGCGCTCTTCTCGCGATCTCCGGCGGATTTCTCGTTTGGGCCTATACACTGCTGCTGCCGTCGTTCGCGCTTTCGGGCTGGTTGCCCGCCGGTTTCGTTGAGCGCGGAGCGTTCGGGATCGAGCTGTTGAAGCCCTACGCGCTGTTCGGGCTCGACGGTCTCGGGCATATCTCGCACGCTTTGTTCTGGAGCCTGTTGGTGAACGTCGGCACGCTGGTTGTGGTCTCGCTCCTCGATCGGCAGAGCATGATCGAGCGGATACAGGCAACGTTGTTCGTGGAAGTTTTCCGCCAAGGCGGAACCGCCGGCGTGGGAGCCAACATCTGGCAGGGGAGCGTCTCGGTCTCCGACTTGCGATCCATGGCGGAACGCTTCTTAGGCAGCGAACGCACCCACGAAATCTTTGCCGAGTATGCGCGGAACAAACAACTCGATAGGCCCATGGCCGGCAACGCCAGCGGTGAACTCGTACAGTTTGTCGAAAGGCGGCTGTCCGGTGTTATCGGGGCGGCATCGGCGCGGGTCATGGTCGCGTCCACACTGAAAGGGGAGGGCGTGGGTTTGGAAGAACTCATGCAGATCCTCGACGAAACGTCCCAGGTGCTCGAGTACAGCCGCCAGCTGGAGCAGAAGTCCGAGCAGCTCGAACACGCCAGTTCGGAACTGAAAGCGGCGAACGAGCGGCTGACCGAGCTCGATCAGATGAAGGACGATTTTCTGTCCACCGTGACGCACGAATTGCGCACGCCGTTGACGTCGATCCGCTCGTTCTCCGAAATCCTGCACGATACGCCCGATCTGGGCTTGTCCGAGCGCCAGCACTTCCTTGGTATCATTATTCGCGAAAGCGAACGGCTGACCCGGCTCATCAATCAGGTTCTCGATCTCACCAAGATCGAGAGAGGCCGCATGGAATGGCAAATGAGCGACGTCGACCTCGCCGAAGTCATCGACCACGCCGTTTCGTCCATGCACCATCTTTTCGAAGAGAAGAACGTGACGGTGGACATCCGCCAACCAGAGACGATCCCTCCGGTTCGCGGCGATCGCGATCAATTGATACAGCTGGCGATCAATCTGTTGTCGAATGCCGAGAAATTCTGCCCCGGCGGCAACGGCCGGGTGGAGGTCGCGCTTGAGAGCGGCCCCAAGGCGCTAACCGTGAGCGTCGCGGACAACGGTCCGGGCATCCCGGAGCACGAGCAGGAGAACATCTTCGAAAAATTCCATCAGGTGCGCTCCGATCAGACCGGCAATCCCATGGGGTCGGGATTGGGCTTGGCGATTTGCCGCGGTATCGTGGAGCATCTGGGGGGCCGGATCTGGGTTCGCAGCAAACCGGGCCACGGGGCGACCTTCTTCTTCACCGTCCCCTTCGTCAAGCAATAGGGAAACATAGGACCGGGTAAGATTACCAGGCCGGCGGTCTGTCAGAAGATCTCCGCCGTGAACTCCATGTTCACCCGTTTGCGCACGTTATTGATCGCTTTCAGCGCCTCCAATAGCATCACGCGATCTCGTTTGGTCAACGCTTCGGGATCAACGTAGTAGCTGACGCGCCGTCTCGCCTTGTAATCGCGAATCTGCTTGCGCAGCAGAATGTCGGTGATCAGGTAAAAAGCGCTCGTCAGGTCGTCGTGTTCGTTGATCGATAGCACCCCTTGCTCATTAAGGGCGGCGATCCGCTCGAGGGTCGAGGTCTCCTCCACGCCCTCGCGGAGCGCGAGAAGGCGGATCGCTTCCACCAGCGGAATGGTGCCAGTGTACTTCAAGTTTACCTGACCTTTGAACTCCTCCTTTTCCTTCTCGGTGATGAAACCGCCGAAGAAACCCAGGGCCACATTGTGATCCGCCTGGTCTTGGAACATCTGGCGCAGGAAATAGTGATTGTGCCGGACCATTTCGGTGACCTTGCCGCGCAACTCCGTGGCCAGCTCCCGGTTTCCCCACACCGGCTGAAAGTCGAAAAAGATGTCGGCCAGACGGATGGCCACGAAGTTGCTCTTGCGGCCCCACAGCGTAATTTGCTCGATCCATTGGGATAGAGTCTTGCGCCACAACGGGTTGACCGCCATGCAATAGCCGTTGCAATAGGGAATACCAACCGCATTGAGATCGCGGCACATGCGTTCGGCCAACTCGATAAAGTACGAGTCCATCCGGGAATGCTCGCCGTCGGGATAGTCGGTGATAATGAAACCATTGTCCTGGTCGGGAAAGAGGTAGTTTTCTCCGCGCCCGCCAGATCCCATGACGATGGTCGTAGCTGTGACGGGCACATCTCCCCACCCCTCGGCGGCCATCTGGCTCATCGCCGATTCACCGATCCGGCGGTACATGTCGTTGTTGATCCGTGTGAGCAACTGCTGGATTTCCGGAGCCGGGAGATTATCCGAGAACAATTCCTCCGCCAGTTCGACCTGCGCTTCCTTGACGTCTTTCAATCCCTCGAGCGTTCCCTCGTGGCTCAGCTGATCGATCTGCCTCATGAGCCGTTCCGTGGAGACCGCCAAGGCGTCGTGAAGGTAGAGGATGCCGGCCAGCCGACCCCTGCGGTCGACAACGGGCATATGACGCAAGTCATGCCGTCGCATCCATGCGATCGCATGGTAAAGATAATCGCGACGTTCGATGGTCATTACCGGCGACGTCATGACCGTCTCCACCAGGGTTTCGCCGGGCACGCGGTATGCGATGCGCCGGGCGATGTCCTGCTCGGTGATGATTCCGATCGGTCGGCCGCCGGCGTCGACGATGATGGCGCAGGACGCCTTCTCCGCCGCCATCAGTGCGATCATATCGGCACAGCGCGTTCCCGTGCGGACGGCCAGCAGTTCCGAGCGTGAGCGCATGAAATCCCGAACCAGCATACTGAATACAGCGGTCCGGGAGTGGCCCCCCTCTTCCGTCGTCTTCGTCATCATTTATTCAACCATAAAATCAATGCTTGGGAGAAGTCGGACTTTGAGGGCGCTTCCGGCGGAGTTTGACAACAGCTTCGTCGCCCGGCTCACCCGAATCTGACGCTTGACGATCAAATCACCGACGCGGCACAGATTCAAGAGCGAGATAATCGTTATTGTTCAGCGGAGAAAACAGCATTCCCAGAGACGAAAAGCGAGAACTATTATCAATCATTTTTTTTTGCCGCGCGCTTGCGCAACATAATTTGCCGTATTGTATGTAGGGATAGAAAATGTTATCCCTATCGAGTTCCCAGTCTGAAGGTTCAAGTAAACCTCGCAGAATGGGAGGAAACGTTGAACGAGAAAAACGGGGAGGCATCGCGTGCTCGCGGGCTTCAAGCCGGCCCAAAAAGGGCGCTCGTGGGAAGGCTAAACGTCCTGGAGCCGACAACGGACTCCAAAAACCAAGGTAAGGCCTTTTGCCACTTTTCCCTGTCAGTCGTTCGGCACTGCTGGCGCTCAAGTCTGAAAGCTTGAGGGTCGTTAGGTATCGCACTTGGGTGTGATCTGAGGTTGTCAGCGGCCGGTAATCGGCCGTTTGACCGACGGATTTAGGGGAGAACTGTCTTGGCACCGAAAGTCATTTGGCTTTTCGTCTTTGTCGCTCTCTACTGGGCCTACTGTATATTCTGGGGCATCAGAGGAGCGCGGATGGCGAAAACGGCCAGCGATTACTTTATCGCTGGTCGGCAGTTGTCTGTGTGGGTGTTTGTCCTCGCAGCAACGGCAACATCGTTTTCCGGTTGGACCTTCATGGGCCATCCCGGGCTAGTCTATCGCGATGGCTTCCAATACGCCTACGCGTCTTTTTACGTCGTCACCATTCCGTTCACCGGGGTGATGTTCCTCAAGCGGCAATGGATGCTGGGCAAGCGCTACGGTTACATAACGCCGGGCGAAATGTTCTCGGATTACTTCCAAGGCGATGGCATCCGTATCTTGACCGTCCTGGTGGCGCTGTTGTTCTCGATCCCGTACTTGGGCGTGCAGCTCGGTGCTTCGGGCTTCCTGTTCAACGTGCTCACGGATGACTTGGTGCCGAAGGACTTCGGCATGTGGCTGTTGTCACTGGTCGTGCTGATCTACGTGGCGTCCGGCGGATTGCGCGCGGTGGCGTACGTGGACACCATGCAGTGTATCCTGTTGGGGCTGGGCATCATTATTACCGGCATCATCGCCATCAATTTCGTCGGTGGCTGGGACAACCTGCAGCTGGGGCTCGCCAAGCTCGCGGCTTCGGATGTCGGCAAATGGGGCACCACACAGGGCTACGGAGGCGGCGATTACAACGCCTACTTCGCGATCCCGGGCGTGATCCAGTGGACCGCCGGACTGGGCAAGGAAACCCCGGTGGGTGGCTTATGGACGGGGATTATGTGCCTGACCTACATGTTTGCGCTGATGGGCATTCAGTCGGCCCCGGCGTTCAGCATGTGGTCGTTCGCGAACACCAACCCGAAGCCGTTCGCGCCGCAGCAGGTGTGGGCGTCATCCTTCGCCATCGGCCTCATCCTGTTCTTCTTCACCGCTTTCCAAGGCATGGGCGCGCATCTCATCGGTGCCACCCCGGCGGCGTCAGCGCTGGTGCAGGACATCTTGCCGAACATCAACCCGGCGACGGGTGAGTTCTGGCTGCCGGATCTCACCGATAATAAGCAGGGTGGTTTGGTGCCGCACTACTTCAACCTGATCGGCGACTCTTTGCCGTGGCTGGTTGGTCTTCTGGCGGTTTGTGCCCTCGCGGCGATGCAGTCCACCGGCGCGGCCTATATGTCCACCGCCGGCGGCATGCTGACACGCGATCTCTATAAGCGTTATCTCAATCCGGGCGCTTCCCACACCACCCAGAAGATGTTCGGGCGGTTGGGCGTTGCCTTTATCGTGATATCGGCTCTCCTGGTGGCAACGTTCTCCACGGACGCTCTCGTGCTCCTTGGCGGGCTTGCGGTCGCCTTCGGCTTCCAGATGTGGCCGGCACTGGCGGCCGTGTGCTGGTTCCCCTGGATCACCCGTCAGGGTGTGACTTGGGGTCTGGCCGTCGGTCTGATCGCGGTCATCATGACCGAGAGCATTGGGACGACCCTCACCGGCGGGGCCCTGCCTTGGGGACGCTGGCCGCTGACCATCCACTCCGCGGGCTGGGGTATTCTCTTTAACGTTCTCTTCGTTGTCGTCATTTCGGCGATGACTCAGAACGAGCAGTCCCTCGCCCATCGCATGAAGTACCACAACTTCCTGCGTGAGCATGCGACGCTGCCGGCATCGAAGCAGGGACTGAAACCTGTGGCCTGGATCCTCACGTTGGCGTGGTTGTTCTTCGGCATCGGTCCGGGAGCGGTCATCGGCAACGATATCTTCGGTTCCCCGAATGCCGGTACGCCGGACGGCTGGACCTTCGGAATCCCGTCAATTTGGGCATGGCAGATCCTGTTCTGGATCATCGGCGTGTTCATGATGTGGTTCCTTGCCTACAAGATGGAGATGTCCACCGTGCCGGACACCGACGTCGAGGCATTGGTAGAGGACATCGGCGATACGACACTCGAGAAACCGGGCATCTAGAACCGGCTTTTCGATCTGTTACCAAGGGGAAGGACCTGGTCCTTCCCCTTTTTTCTGTGTGCCAGGCATGGCGCTGATCTAGGAGATGAGAGTTCTCTGCGGGCCGTG
>CAKZLS010000234.1 GCA_937127205.1 uncultured Rhodospirillales bacterium | reverse complement strand
TCCGGGATCAGCACGATCTTTTCCGGATTGAGCAGTTTTGCGGTCTCGGCCATGAAGTGGACGCCGGCCATGACGATCACGTCCGCATCCGTCTCGGCGGCACGACGCGCAAGCGCCAGCGAGTCGCCGACGATATCGGCGACGCAGTGAAAGATGTCGGGGGTTTGATAATTGTGGGCGAGGATGACGGCGTTGCGCTCCCGCTTCAACCGGTTGATGGCGGCGACGGGCGATGCCAGTAACGGCCATTCCGTCTTCGGGATGACGTCCTTGACCCGCGAGGAGAGATGGGCTGTCTCGCGAAGTGCCGTATCGGTATCGGGATGTATTGCTGACATCTGATTCTCCAACCCTCTGAACAGAAACGCTTTTATGCTCAATTTGAGTATAGTTTATGCTCTTAACGAGTATAACGCAAGGCGCATTTCAGCTGTATGACCGGCAAAGGAAGATATCGGTGAGTTATTCAGCGGCGCTTATGCTTGGCAGGGTTACACCGACGATCGCGCGTTCCTGGGCCACACCGCGGCGAAACCGGTACAGTTCGGCTGGCCGTCCGCGTCCACTGCTGTCCATGCGGCCGGTGGGTTCGACGAGGTCGCCGGCCATCAGCATGCGCCGGAAATTCTGTTTGTGCAGCCGCTTGCCGGCCAGCGCCTCGACCACGCGCTGGAGCTGGAACAACGTAAATTCGGTGGGTAATAAATCGAATACCACGGGCCGGTACGCCAGCTTTCCCCGGATACGGCCGAGGGCCGTCGCAAGAATTCGCCTGTTGTCGAGCGCCATGGGCGCGCCGAGCAATCGCGCTGACTCGAGTGCACGGGGATCGGGTTCCGTCGGGGTGACGCCGCGCGCGCGCTGGATGGCGAGGCGGTCGCGGTGGGTCTCGATGACGGCATCGGCTTCATAGAGAAGCTCATAGCGCTCCAGCGTGCGAACCGGGTCGCGCGGAGCCGCGGCGTCAAAGCCGAAGCAAACCGAGACTCGCTCTTCGCGCTGCTCGCGGGTTGCGCGGTCAGCCGCCTGGTCGATCCACGTTCGCAACGCGGGGCGGATCACCGTCTCGATAAGCTTGGGCGATCCCTCGCGCATATCCTCCCACGGCAGGAAGCTGTACCAGTCGCGCCACTCCGCATCGCCGGTCCCGGCCACCGGGGACTCGCGGGTGAGGGCCAAGTAGCCGACCGACACCAGCCGGGGTCCGCCGTGAAGCTCCCGCGGATCCCGGAACTCGTTGCCGAAGGTATAAAGTTGTTCCACGTAGCGGAGATCGAGGCCGGTCTGCTCCTCGACCCACTGCCGCAGGCCGCTCTCGAGGGTGCGATGGCGGACCGGATCAAAGGGTCCGAAGGGGAATGTGTCGGGACTGTCGACGTCCGGGTCCACTGATCCAAGTTGGGCGGGTGTCGCAAGATCGTGGCTCATTCGACGCACCACGAGGACACGAGGCGTCTCTTCCGTGACCGCGAGAATGACGGCGGTGAGCCCGGTAACCGTGCCTGGATTGTTCATCGCATCTCCCATTGGACAACTCATCCATATATCCGAAATCGAACGTGAACAAGCCGCCAGGAGAGCGCCGTCAAGAACGTCTCGGAAATGAACAAAATCTAATTTCTACATGACGCGAGGTTGGAAATCTCACATCCGCTTGACACCGTCTAGATGATCACGGCAAAGGCGGTAGCCACCCCGGCATGCGACCAACGCGAAGAGAGAGACGAGAATGGCGGCATACCCGACGCGGAAAACCCGCATGACGCCCCGAGCGGTGGTGGCGGCGACCAGCGGCAATGTGCTGGAGTGGTATGATTTTACCGTCTATGGCTTTCTCGCGCCGATCCTCGGCCGGCTCTTTTTTCCTTCTGACGACCCTGTGGCATCGCTGCTTTCCGCCTTCGCGGTGCTGGCGGTGGGCTACGCCGTGCGGCCCATTGGCAGCGTGATCTACGGTCATATCGGCGACCGTTTTGGCCGCAAGCCGGCGCTGCTGTCGTCGGTGATCATAATGGGCGTCGGTTCCATTCTCATAGGAGCGTTACCGACCAACGCTCAGATCGGCGTATCAGCGTCGGTGCTGCTGGTTCTGATCCGGATCATCCAAGGCATCTCGGTGGCTGGAGAATATATGGCGTCGGGCGTGCTGGTCGTGGAAGAAGCCAGCGAAAACTCACGAGGGTTCGTAGGCAGCTGGATCGCCTTCGCCATGATGTTTGGTTGTGTGCTGGGGTCGGGCGTCCCGGCGGCTCTCAGCACCTTGATGACAGACGCACAGTTCCATGGGTGGGGATGGCGTATCCCGTTCTTCATTGGTGGCACCGTGGCATTGTTCAGCGCCCTGTTGCGCCGGGATCTCGACGAATCGTCGGCGATTGCGACGCTCGCAGAACGCATTCAATCTCCCATCCGCGTTGCCGTAAAAAAAGTACTGGACGGTGATCGCGCAGATGATGGTGCTCTTGATACCGACGGCGATCATTTACTTTCTAATCTTCGTCTATGCCGCGTCATACCTGACGGATCAGATGCATTTATCCACCGCTCAGGCTCTTGATATCTCGACCATCAATCTCATCGTCATCGCCTTTGCCGGGCTGGTGTTCGGGTATTGGTCGGACCGGGTGGGCCGCCGCGCCGTTCTCGCTTTCGGTGCCATTGGAACACTTCTGTTTGCGTGGCCGCTGTGGTCGCTCATGCATCAGCAAGATCTCGCATGGGTGTTCCTGGGACAGCTTGGGTTCTCTGTGTTCAATGCCATCGGCTGGGCACTGTCCATTACCGTGCTGTCGGAAATGGTGCCGGTGCCGGTACGCTGCAGCGCGCTTGCGCTCGGCTACAATACGTGTATGGCCATATTCGGCGGCACCACCCCGTTTGTTGCTACCTATCTGATCCACCGCACCGGCGATGAGTTCGCGCCGGTCTATTATTTAGTGGCGGCAACGGTTCTCTCGCTGGTGGTAATCGCGCGTTTGCCGAAGATCACCGCGGCCGCGAAGCGTTCCTGATCGGGAGACAAGGGCGTCGTGGTTGTGGATCAAGTCGTACAGGTCGATACCGACGAACGTAATCGGGATATAGCCTTGGGCGCTGATCTCTACCCGGTCGACGCCCTGATCGCCGCGCTACCCATGGCGGTTAATGAAGGTAAAGTGACCGGCCGTGCAATACGCCCAGGGAGCGGCTGTCGGGTCGGAGCCATTAAATCCCCGTGACATTGGCGCCCCGCCCTTGACGCGGCGCCATCTAGGGTGCATGAGGCTTGGTTCCGACGGTTCCTGTGCCGCGGGGCGGAGTGGGATACGGTGACAACTTTGCGCACGCTGTTTGAAGAAGCCGACATCGCGGGGCGGGTCGACGATCTGGCCGAGGAAATCGCCAAGACGTTTCCTCAGGATTTCACCATTGTGGGTCTGCTAAAGGGAAGCTTCGTGTTCGTCGCCGACCTTGCGCGCGCGATGGACCGGATCGGACATGCCCCCCGCATCGAGTTCGTTAAGGTGAGCAGCTATGGGGACGGCCGCGATAGTTCGGGTGAGGTCCGGTTAGAGGGAAATATCCCGGCCGCCATTACCGGTCAGCCGGTATTGCTGGTCGATGACATCGTCGATACCGGAAATACGCTCTCGCTCGCGCGGAGGCTTTTGCTGGAGCAGGGGGCGGAACGGGTAGTGACCTGCGTCTTGCTAGACAAGCCAAGCCGGCGGCAGACCGACATCAGCGCGAATATCGTCGGTTTCACCGTGCCCGATGTGTTCATCGTCGGGTATGGCTTCGACTATGGCGAGAAGTACCGGCACCTGCCATATCTAGCGACCCTCGACTGACCCGCCTCAATGACGGGCTAGGTATTACATCTGCCCCACATGCGGGTGTTTTAAGCGTCTTACGTCAATTTCTGCATGGGAAGTGAGCGCCGAAGTGGTATAACCATTCGGACCGGCAAGGGGTTTGCCGAAATGTTGGCAAGGGGGGCAGCCGTTGCCGAACACGACATGCAATCGTGTGATCTACAGCCGATCGTGGCTGCTTGCGGCCGGTGCGCTTTACCTGCTTGCGTTTCTCGTATTGTTCCGGGTGGCTAGCGCGTTCGAGATCACGAGCGGTGTCAGCACTTGGTATCCGGCGGCGGGTCTGCGGCTTGCGGCACTGTTGTTATTCGGTTGGCGGTTCGGCCTGGTGGTTGCTATCGTCGAAACGATGGCTGGTGCGATCCTGGGGTTGATCGGAATGTCGCTTTGGGACGCTAAGACGTTGACTTCGATCGACCAACTTGGCGGAAAGCTGGTACATGGCCTGATCCCCGCCCTATGTTACACGCTGACGGCTTTCTTGATGTCGAGATGGGGCCGGTTTCAAGCGGACCTGCGGTCTTACCGCGATGTGCTCAATTTGTGCCTCATCGGGGCTGCCGCCTCGTTCTTCACGGCCGTGTTGTCATGCATCAATCTGGAGGCCAACGGATTTGTGGCGTGGCCGCAAACCGTATCCGCAATTCTCGGATTCTGGGCAGGTGACATGATCGGCGTGCTGACGCTCACCCCCGCGATTCTCGTCGTCGGCGCCCTGCTGTTAGACAAGCGGTTCGAGCTGCCTCGGGGGTTTGTTCCGCAAACACGAGGAGCACTGCTTGCCGAAGCCGCACTCGTGACGGTGGTTGTTTCAGGGATTCATCTTTGGGCCGCAGATTACCACAGTCCGCTGCGGTGGTATCCGTTTTTCCTGCCG
This sequence comes from uncultured Rhodospirillales bacterium, assembly GCA_937127205.1. GTDB lineage: Bacteria > Pseudomonadota > Alphaproteobacteria > Rhodospirillales > Defluviicoccaceae > CAKZLS01. The sequence goes on along the minus strand of CAKZLS010000234.1, from coordinate 1,041 downwards.
ATTATTTGGATCGCTCTGCGCTTCGGCATCGTCGGCGCCGCCGGGGGCACGCTCGTGGTGAATACGGTGGTGGCGATGCTGGCAGCCGCGACCCCGGATCGGGCTGTCCCGCACGATGTCCAAGTATTGATGATCATGTTGTCTATCGCCGGCCTCTTGATCGGAAGCGTGGTGTCGGAACTGAGCGCCGAGCGTGCCGGACTTGATCGCCGCGTTCAGGAGCGCACGGCCGAACTGCGAAGCGAGGTTGAACGCCGCAAGACGGCCGAGGATCAAGCGGTCCGCGAGCGTGACCGGGCCGAGAATTACCTGTCCATTGCGAAGGCCCTGATTGTCGCGCTCGACCGGAACGGAAGGATAACGCTGATTAATCGGGAGGGATGCACCGTACTTGGCTACACGCTCGACGACGTGATTGGCCGAAATTGGTTTGACCTCGCGGTGCCGGAAGAGCAGCGTCCCCGGGCCAAGGAGAAGCACAAGCAACTGTTCACTGACGGTCAACCGTCATCGGCGCGATCGCAAGGGGCAATGATTACCAAGACCGGCGAGCGCCGCATCATCGATTGGCGTAATAGCATCCTCACGGATGATCACGGAACCCCGGTCGGAAGCCTGAGTTCGGGGCTCGATATCACCGAGCGAGTCAATGCTGAACTCAGGATGCGTTATCTCGCGACTCATGACACCACCACCGGACTGAGAAACCGGAACTGGTTACGCGATCACCTGAGCGCGGCCCTCGCTCGGGCGCGGCGTCACGACACACTGGTCGGACTGCTGTTTATGGATCTCGATGACTTCAAACGGATTAATGACGATTTCGGGCACGAAGCCGGTGACTCTCTGTTGGCCGAGGTAGCGGCCCGATTGACAAGCTGCGTACGCGAGGCCGACGGCGTGATCCGTTTTGGCGGCGACGAGTTCGTCATCGTGTTGGAGGATCTGGCCAGCCGAGCGGACGGCTCGAATGTAGCGGAAAAGATCCTCGGCGCATTGTCGGCGCCGATCGCTCTACGTGATCAAAGCGTAACTACGGGC
>CAKZLS010000233.1 GCA_937127205.1 uncultured Rhodospirillales bacterium | reverse complement strand
AAGGAGGTCGGGCGCTGTGGCGTGGCCGTGCTCTGAATATTTGATTTCTAGAGCAAGTAAATCCGATCGAGTGATTCCACTGGATCGGATATTGCGCTAACCGAGTTCGGCGCTGGCGGACATGGCGGTCTTGCCGTTGGGGCCCTGGGCTTCGAGCTCCACCTTGCCGTCGTCGGTGGGGGTGGCCACCAGGCGGAAGGGCGCCAGGTCGAAGATCGGGGCCTGGCCGCGGAAGCTGAAGCCCTTGGCCGGACGGCCGGCGTTGTGGCGGACCAGCTCCATGAGCAGGATCGCGGTCAGCGGGCCGTGGACGATCAGGCCCGGATAGCCCTCCTCGCTCATGGCATAGGGCCGGTCGTAGTGGATGCGGTGGGCGTTGAAGGTGAGCGCCGAGAACCGGAACAGCAGACGCGGATCGGGGGTGACGGTGCGGGTCCAGGAGCCCGCGGGCGGCGGCGGCAGTTCGACCACTTCGGGGGCCGGCACCGGGGCGCCGGGTTCGCGGTAGACGATGTCCTGCTGCTCTTCGATGCAGAGCGCGCCGTCCTGGTGGATCTTGTAGCCGACGGTGACGAAGGCCAGCGTGCCGGTGCTGCCCACCTTCTGCGAGACCTTGAGGATCTCGGCGTCGCGCCGGGCCGGCTTGCCGATGACCAGCGGTTGGTGGAACTGCATGCGGGCGCCGGCGAACATGCGGCGCGGCAGTTCGATGGGCGGCATGAAGCCGCCGCGCTCGGGATGGCCGTCGGGGCCGAGCTTGGACTGCGGCGCCTTCGGCAAAAAGTAGAACCAGTGCCACACCGGCGGCAGCGGCGCGCCATCCGCGAAGTGGGTGGACGTGTCGTCGAGAGTGGCGGCCAGCGCCTGGACAGGCGCCAGGCTGATGTGGTCCTCGACGGTATCGGTGTTGCCGATCCACTCGGCGAAGGGGGCATTATGCTCTGTCATGACAACCTCACCTCAGGCGTGAATATCGATGGGACCGGCGACCACGCCGCTGTCGCGCAGCTTGCCGATTTGCGGATCGTCAAGGCCGAGGATTTGGGTCAGGACCTCGTCTGTGTGCTCGCCGAGCTGGGGCGCGCGGGTGGGCGGCATGCGTTCGAGGTTGCTGAACTCCAGCGGCGAGCCCGGCACCAGGTAACTGCCGATGCCCGGCTGTTCGATTTCGGAGAACATGGGGTTGTCGGTGGAGCAGCGGGGGTCGTTTTCGATCATCTGCAGGAAGGTCTGATAGGGACCCCAGCAGACGCCGGTTCCGTCGAACGCTTGGGTCACTTCGGCCAACGTGCGTTCGGCGAACCAGGGCTGCAGCACCGCCGAAATGGCGTCCCGCGCCTTGAAACGGTCGCCTTCCTTGCCGAGGTCGACGTTGAGAAGCGGGCCGATCATCTCCAAACGATCCGTCAACCCCGTAGACTTGCACAGCGCGCCCCACTGGCGTTTGGTGATGGCGACCACGTAAATGTAGCGCTCATCCTTGGTTTCGAACTCGCGGCCGTAGGCGCCGTAAAGGTAGTTGCCGAAGGAGTAGTGGTCCTCCTTGTTGACTTGCGCCTCGCCGATCAGCCCGAGGTTGCCGACCATGGCCATGGCCACGTCCGACAGCGGTAGTTTGATGAATTGGCCCTCGCCGGTCATGCGCCGAAGCCGTTCGGCGCCGACGATGCCCATGGCCGCCGTCACTCCGGTGATGGCGTCCCAGGCCGGCAGCACATGGTTGACCGGATTGACCGTTTTCTTGCCGTGGGTCGGGCCGGTGGCGAAGGGAATGCCGATGGCGCAGTTGACGGTGTAGTCCACCGCCGAGCTGCCGTCCGGATTGCCGAACAGGTTCATCATGATCAGGTCTTCGCGGCGCTTCTTGAGGGCCTCGTATCCGAGCCAGCCCGACGCCGGGAAATTGGTCAGGAAAATGCCGTTGCCCTCGCCGGGCGCGGTAATCAGGTTGGCGATCAGCTCCTGGCCTTCCGGGACGCGGGTGTTGACGGCGATGGAGCGCTTGCCCTTGTTCAGGCCAACCCAGTAGAGGCTCCGGCCCTCCTCGGTGAGCGGCCAGCGGTTCGAGTCGAGACCGCCCTGAACGGGATCGAACCGGATCACTTCGGCGCCCTGTTGCGCCAGCGTCATTCCGCACAGCGGCGCCGCGACGAACGCCGATCCTTCGATCACGCGAATTCCTTTGAGCAGATTGTTCAAGCCGTTCCCTCCTCCATGGCGTGCCCGCGCAGTCACCACGCCTGAGGCGGCGCGAGCGCGCGGATCTTTCTTTTCCAACGGTCTCTTCGGGCGCCTTGAATGGCGTCCGAAGGGCCGATTGCCTTGTATCAAGAGTCGGTATGCCCCGCAACCGCGCGGGTATGTGTCCAATTCACACCTGATCTGCTTCCGATGGATGGTTCTGGAAGTAGATCGCACTGTAAAACCCTGCTAGATTTCCCTGCACAGAATGGGGGCGGTCTCCAAAACAAACCATAATGTTCGCTTGTGACGGACCGCCTCAGACGTCCATGCGAAGCGCAAACAAGGAAATTGGGAGGGAGGGCATCACATGCAATCCGACACACCGGATAAAGAAAAACCCCGCAAACCGGCGAAAAAAACGGCACCCGAGCCACCGCCAAATGCTGAAAGCCCGGCGGACGCCGAGGACAAGGCGTGGTTCGAGGAGCAGAAATTGCCGCTGGCCGGCGTTCGCGTCATCGACGTGGGCACATTCCTGGCCGGCCCGTACACGGCATCGATGCTGGGCGAATTCGGCGCCGAGGTGCTCAAGGTGGAGCATCCCATCGCCGGCGACCCCATGCGGCGGTTCGGGACGCAGACAAAGCGCCACGATGCGACCCTGGCCTGGCTGAGCGAGGCCCGCAACAAGAAGTCGGTGACCATCGATCTGCGCCAAGCGCAGGGCGTCGACCTTTTCACGCGCCTGATCAAGAAGGCCGACGTGCTGGTCGAGAACTTCCGGCCCGGCATCATGGAAGAATGGGGCCTCGGCTGGGACGTTCTCAAGAAAGCCAATCCCAAGCTGGTGATGCTGCGGGTATCGGCTTACGGACAGACGGGTCCTTATCGCCAACGCACCGGTTTTTCTCATATCGCGCACGCCGTGGGCGGACTGTCTTATCTGTGCGGTTTTCCCGGCGAGACCCCGGTGGTTCCGGGCACGGCGCCGCTCGGCGACTATATCTCCAGCCTCTATGGCGCGATCGGTGTCATGCTGGCGTTGCGTCATGCGGAGAGCACCGGTCAGGGCCAAGTCATCGACGTGGGTATCTACGAGTCGGTGTTCCGGCAAATGGACGAATTGGCCGCGGCCTACGGTCTGTTCGGCAAGATTCGTGAACGCGAGGGCGCCGGCAGCTTCGTTGCCGTTCCCCATGGCCACTTCCGCACCAAGGACGAAAAATGGGTGGCGATCGCGTGCACCACCGACAAGATGTTCGAGCGGCTGACCGAGGTCATGGAACGCCCGGAAATGGCTTCGCATACGCTTTACGGCGAACAGCGCAAGCGGCTGAAGGCGCGCGACGAGGTCAACGCCATCGTCACCGAATGGACCAGCTCTCTCACCCGCAAGGAACTGATGGACAAGTGCCTTAAAGGGCAAGTGCCCATCGGCAGGCTCAACAACATCGAAGACATCTTCAATGACGAGCATTTCCAGGCGCGCGGCAATCTGGTGAGCATGGAAGAGCCCGGAATGGGGCCGGTGGTCATTCCCGGTGTGGTGCCGACACTGTCGGAGACGCCCGGCCGGATTACCAATCTGGGACCGGCGCTCGGCAACGCCACGTACGAAATCATGCGCGAGCTTCTCGGTCTGTCGGCCGACGAAATTGCCCGCTTCCGCAAGCAGAAAATCATCTAGCGCGGCGTGTCCGCGACCAGCGCTTAAGAGGTGAACCATGACTGACGAAAAAAAACCCGACCTGCCACTCAAAGGCATCCGTGTTATCGACGTCGCCACCATCATCGCCGCGCCCTATTGCGCCGCCATCCTCGGCGAATTCGGCGCCGACGTGTTGAAGGTGGAGCATCCCATCGGCGGCGACGCCTGCCGGCGGTTCGGCACGCCCACCAACCGCGGCGACACGCTGACCTGGCTCAGCGAGGCCCGCAACAAGAAGTCCGTGACCATCGACCTACACCGGCCGGAAGGCGTCGAACTATTCAAGGGATTGACCGCGCAAACAGACATTATTTGCGAGAACTTCCGGCCCGGCACCCTGGAAAAGTGGGGGCTCGGCTGGGACGTCCTGCGCGAGGTCAACCCGGGCCTGATCATGCTGCGGGTGTCCGGCTATGGCCAAACCGGCCCCTATGCCAGCCGCCCGGGTTTCGCCCGAATCGCCCACGCGGTGGGCGGCATCGCCTATCTCTCCGGCATGCCCAAGGGAACGCCGGTGACACCGGGCTCGACAACGCTTGGTGATTACATGTCCGGTCTCTACGGCGCCGTCGGCGTGCTGATGGCGCTCCGCTACAAAGAGAAAACCGGCAAGGGCCAATATATCGACACGGCGTTGTACGAGTCCGTTTTCCGCTGTACCGAGGAACTGGCGCCGGCGTACGCCATGTTCGGCGAGATCCGCGAGCGTCACGGCCCGCACATCGAGAGCGCCTGCCCTTACGGTCACTTCCCGACCCGGGATGGCGGCTGGGTTGCCATCGCGTGCACCACCGACAAGCTTTTTGCGCGACTGGCCAAAGCCATGGACCGCCCGGAGTTGGCGTCCACGTCTCTCTACGGCCTGCAGTCGGAACGGCTGGATAACCGCGGCGACGTCAACGAAATCGTCCGCGACTGGTGCGGCTCGCTGACCCGAGACGAAGTGCTGGAGCGGTGTAACAAGTGGCATGCGCCGGCGGGTCCGCTGAACAACATCCGCGACATCTTCGCCAACCGGCAGTTCCACGCCCGCCGCAACATGGTGTCCATCGACGAGGAGAACGTGGGCGAAACGGTGATCGTGCCCAACATCGTACCCAGGCTTTCGGAGACCCCGGGCCGCATCGATCATCTGGGCCCCACTTTGGGCGAACACACCGATGAAGTGCTCAAAGACGTGCTCGGCATGTCCCCGGCCCAGATCACCGAATTGCGCGAGAAACGCGTCATCTGACCCGCAACGGGGCGTTGGCGCCGCCGACGCCCCGTTCGCTCCGATGAATGGTTAGGCCCGAAATCATGACAAGGACGCTCGCGTTCGACGTATACGGCACGCTGATCGACACCGCCGGCGTGCTCGAAACGCTTAAGGACCTCGTTCCCGATCAGGCCGCCGCATTCTCGACGCTGTGGCGCGAGAAGCAGCTCGAATATTCGTTCCGGCGCGGGCTGATGCAGAATTACCAAGAGTTTTCGGTCTGCACCCGCCAAGCGCTGGACTACACCTGCAGCATGCTCGAGGTCGACATCCCGGAAGCGAACCGCAAGTCTCTCATGGAAACCTACCGTGTGCTTCCGGCTTTTCCGGAGGTATCGGAAGCGCTGAAAACCCTGAGAGCTGATGAGGCCCGGATGTTCGCGTTTTCCAACGGGACGGCGGATGCCGTCCGCGGGCTATTACGAAACGCCGACATCGACGGCCTGTTCGACGACGTGATCAGCACGGACGAGGTGCGCAGCTTCAAGCCCAACCCCGGCGTCTACGCACATTTTCTCCGCCGCGCCGGGGCTACCGGTGCCGAGGCGTGGCTGATCTCCAGCAATCCCTTCGATGTCACCGGCGCCATTTCCGCCGGCATGCGCGCGGGGTGGGTCAAGCGGTCGCCGAGCGCCGTGTTCGACCCCTGGGAAATCCGGCCCACCATCACCATCGGCGGCTTGACCGAACTTCCCGAAGCATTGGCCGCGACTTAAGCACTTGGTATATCGGTGACCTCGCCGCGAGCCGGGTAGTCGTTGGCGATGACGAAGTCAAGCGCCTTGAGGATATCGCCGAAGGCGGGGCGGGCAAACGGCATGGTCTGTACCGTACCGAAGTAGAGTGTGCCGTCGGGCCGAACCACGAACAGCCCCGGTTCGCTGAAAAGCGCCGGCTCTTCTATGCCGGTCGAGGTTTTTCCGCGGCTGCTGGACACATACAGTCCCCACTCCCGAGCCTTTTCCAGAGACAGACCGTACGCGACGGTGAGGTTGTCCAGTTTCCACTCGGCCTTGGATTCTGTGGCGCGCTCCTCGGAATCGCTGGACGCGATCACGATCGAGACGCCTTTGTCGGCGAACGCCGCCGCTCTCTGGTCCAGGTCGGCGAGATACATGGAACAGATCGGGCAGTGGCGGCCCCGGTAGAACACCACCATGGTGAAATTGTCAGGTTTCTGATCCGCCAATCGCCACGTTCCGCCGCCGACGATGGGAAGCTCAAGCGATGGAACCGGTTGGCGTGGCATCAACGGTGTGGGCATAGTCATCAGATCTCTCCCTGTCTCGTGACGACCGCTCACGGCACGGTTCTGTTCGAGTTAAATAGAACGATCGTTCTAGAACATCAAGCCGGGCTCATGTTCTTTGGGCTGCGAACGCGGATCAGTCGAGAACGCTTAGCGCCACACGGACAGTGTCGCGAAGTTGCTTTTCATCAGGATTGAACCGGGTCACGACCCTGAGCCCATGAACCGTGGTCATAAGGAACCGCGCCAGCACCGTCGCTCTCTGGTTTCGTGAAATCTCACCCGCGGCTTGCCCGCGGCGGATGACTTGGCGAAAGGTCTGCTCCACTCGTCCAAAGGCCTCAGACAGTTGTGCTTCCACATCGCCGTTCCGGGCCGCCGCTTCGACAGCGGTGTTGGTGAGCAAGCAGCCGAGATAACGACCTTCACCGAGCGAAAACTTGATCAGTAAGCTGAAATACCGGTCCAGCGCCTTGCGTGCCGAGCCTTCCTCCCGCAGCAAGGCCAGTCGGTTACCGGTGATCTGATCAACGTAATGGTCAATTGCCCGGGCGAATAAGGCTTCTTTGTTACCGAAAGTGGCGTACATGCTGGCACGGTTGATACCGGTGGCATCCACCAGATCATGGATGGACGTGGCTTCGTAGCCTTGCCTCCAGAACAGCCGCATGGCGCTGTCCAGCACCTCATCTCGATCGAATTCCTTGGTTCTCGCCATAGCGTTACCAAAGTTTAATAAGAACTATCATTCCAAAAATAGAGCTGCCACCAGCACTTGACAAAGCGCGCATCAGCTAATTCTCGGGCGCGTCGTAGTAGGTGAGATCCAGCCAGCCGGCGATATCGCCACGGGTTGAGAAATTCCAGTGGTTCAGCCAGTCATAGAAGGGCCAGAACTTCGGACTGTTGCGCAGGATCGCGAAATCGGTCGTCAGCTTTTTCCAGTCGGCCTCGGAGTCGACCGCGGCGAGGCCGCTGAGGAAGGCGGGCGCGCGGTCCAGATCGAGATCCACGAAAAGGTTGGGGAAACCGTTCACCAACGTTGCATAAACACTCAGAGTATCCTCCCCGGGCAAGAGCGCCCCATTCTGGAACAGCAACAGGTATTGGGAGGCATAGGCCCGGTTGACCACCAGCGAATAGACGCGGTGCTCGTCGCCGTGGGTCAGGCGCAGCACCGTGACACTGGGCATGAAGGGAAGATAAGGGCGATGATCAAGCACAGTTATGCTTGCCACCGCGTGCTCGAAGTCGCCAAATCCCCTCATCGGCGCGGTCAGGTCGACCTCCGGTTTAATCGTTGGGTTGAGCGGGTCGGGCAGCTTGGTGACGGCGGGTCCGGCTCGCTCGGCAAGTCGCGCGACGATTTCCTCCAGCGGCGCCGCTCCCGGCACTTCGACACGCGACGGTTGGTCTCCGCCGGCGAAGGGGATTGCTGCCAGCGCCAGTTGGCCGATGCCCTGGGTCCAGTCATCGCGTATGGTCTGACGGTACTCTCGGGGCAACAGCAGAAGAAAATTGTCCTCGAAGTCCTGGCGCAGCAGATTGAAAAAGAACAGAGTCTCTAGCTTGGATGCATCGCCGCCCCAATAGGAAAAACTGGCGACGGTGTCGTAGTACATCCGCTCGAACCCGGCGTAGCTCATCAGCCAGAGCGTGCGCGGCAGCCCGCCTCGCGCTCCCTTCAGCACCGATACGTTGGTTTCGTGGCGGAGGATAGTCAGCCAGGCGTTGGTATTCTTCCCATCTCCAACCCACACCGCGTCCAGGGACCAGCCCTCCGGCGCGAGACGTTTCTTGGTCGCGGCGAAGGCGTTCAGGAATGTCGCGTTGCCGGTGGTGCTGCGGTCCATGAACGGCTCGGGACTCTCAAGGCCCAGCGTGGGGTCCAGCACCGAAGGATCGTGTGCCGGGTCGAGAAACAGTGCCCAGAACTGATCCTTGACGGCATAGGTAGCCGTCTGCCCATTGCAGACCGGGCCATACGTAATACCGCCGACCACCACTTCCGCGTTCTCGAGAATGAACCGAGAGCGCGCTTCGGCGGGAATAGCCGCGAATTGTACGA
>CAKZLS010000232.1 GCA_937127205.1 uncultured Rhodospirillales bacterium | reverse complement strand
AAGCCTCCCTGGCCGTCTATCGCGAGCAATTGGCGCATCAGGCGCTCAGCGACATTAATTGACCGGCAAGCCGCTGACTGCCGCTCGCGTTGCAAACGCGTAAGATATTCGGCGGCGAACTCGTTTTGCTCTTGCAATCACTCCCGTTCATTTAGTACTTACCCGCTTCTTTTCTCGGGATTCATCCGGTGGGATGGAGGAGCACAATGCCCAAGGACGAGCACGCTGTCGCGTCTGAAACCTCGCGGGTGGCGAACGCATTCAGTGTCGGTCCAGACTACTTTATCGAACGCGACGGGATCCGCTACGCGGGCGGTCATCTTCTCTTGGATATGTGGGGTGCGCGCGACCTGACCGATCCCGCAATCATCGAGAGCGTCTTGCGGCAGGCAGCGGAAGCCTCCGAGGCGACGATCCTGCATGCACACTTTCACCAATTCGGCGAGGGCGGCGGCGTCTCCGGCGTGCTGGTGCTGGCCGAGTCCCACATCAGCATTCACACTTGGCCGGAACGGGACTTCGCCGCCATCGATATCTTTATGTGCGGTGCCTGCGATCCGTTGAAGGCCGTTCCGGTGCTGGAGGCGGGCTTCAAGCCCGCCGAGTCTAAACTCGTCGAGCAACGGCGCGGGGTCACCACTTGACCTGGTTCGAGGAAACCCTGCATTCCGAAACCATCGATGTCGGGTATGCGCAGCGGTTCAGGATTACCAAGGTCATCCACCAGGAAAAGACCGATTTTCAGGACCTGATGATTTTCGAGACCCCGGCCTTTGGCAAGGTTCTGGCGTTGGACGGCGTGATCCAGACTACCGACGGCGACGAGTTCATCTACCACGAGATGATCACGCACGTACCGATGCTGGCCCATGGAGACGCAAAACGGGTACTGATCGTCGGTGGCGGCGATGGCGGCGTGCTGCGCGAGGTTCTTCGCTATCCCGTTGACCGGGTCGTAACGGTGGAGATCGACGGCGGCGTCGTCCAGGCCTGCAAGGCGCACATGCCGAACATCAGCGCCGGCGCCTTCGATGACCCCCGCGCCGAGCTGCTCATCGCCGACGGGATCAAATTCGCGGCGGAAACCGATGAGGCATTCGACGTCATCATCGTCGATTCCACCGACCCGGTGGGACCGGGCGAGGTGCTGTTCACCGACGCGTTCTACGCCGACTGCAAGCGCATCATGAACCCCGGCGGCATTCTGATCACCCAAAGCGGCGTCCCCTATCTGCAGGGCAGTGAGGTGACGGACGGCTACAATCGCCTCAAACCGCACTTCGCCGACGTCAGCTTCTTCGTTATCGCCGTGCCCACCTACACCGGCGGTTTCATGACGCTGGGCTGGGCGTCCGACGATCCCAGGCTGCGCGGCCAACCGCAGGTCGACATCGCCGAGCGATATGCCGCCGCCCGTCTCAGGACGCGATACTACACGCCGGAATTACACGTGGCGGCGTTCGCGCTGCCGCCGTTCATCTCGCAGCTCATGGGATAAAGCGCCGGGTATAAAGCGGGTGCGCGCTATCCGCCGAAACTGCGCACTAGACTGCCGACCACCAGATACCAGCCATCCACCAGCACGAAGAAGATGATCTTGAACGGTAGCGCGATCATGATCGGCGGCAGCATCAGCATACCCATAGACATGAGCACCGACGCCACCACCATGTCGATGATCAGGAACGGCACGAAAATCAGAAAACCGATCTCGAACGCGCGGCGAAGCTCGCTGACGATAAACGCCGGGATCAGCACCCGAAGCGGCACATCCTCGCGCACCGCCTGCGGTGGCAGTTCCGCCATGTCCTCGAACAGCGCCAAATCCTGATCGCGCACATGCCCGAGCATGAAATCGCGCACGGGCACGACGGCCCGTTCGAACGCCTGCATTTCGTTGATCTGACCATCCATCAGCGGCTTGATGCCCTCGTCGTAGGATCGCTCCAATGTGGGCATCATCACGAACAGCGTCAGGAACAGGGCGAGGCTGACCAGAACCTGGTTGGGCGGCGTCTGCTGCACGCCCAGAGCGGTGCGTAGAAACGACAGCACCACGACGATGCGGGTGAACGATGTCACCATAACCAGAATGGATGGCGCCAGACTGAGCACGGTTATCAACACCAGAAGCTGGACGATGCGTCCGGTGAAGTCGCCGCCTTCGCTATCGCCGAGGTCCAGCGACAGGGTCTGCGCCAGCGCCGGTTCGGCAATCAGCGCAAACACCGCGATTACGGCAAGGAAGAATACCCGGCGGGTCACGGCTTTTTCTCCACCTGGAGAGCCGGCTTCCGGGCAGCCTCCGACACCGCGGAAGCGAAGTTTGTCTCCGGCTCGGCAATGGCGCTTTCAATCAGCGTCTCCGAGTTGGGACCGAGAATAACCAAGTGCTCGGTGCTGTCCCGGCGTACCAGAACCAGCTTGCGTTTGCCGTCCAGCGCAACGACCTCGGTAACCGCGAGCCGCCGGCGCCCACCCTTGGCCGCCGGGCCGTACCCCAGACCCATGCGCCTTGCAACCGCCGCCAGCACACCGATCAGCGCCAGAACGAAAACCAGCGCGAGAATGAACTGCATTGTGGTCGTGCCATATTCCATAGCTTTTCGATTCCAATTTCTCTGGGGTCGTAGCGCCCCGTTTCAGCCGTCGTCGGACGCTTTGCCGTAGGCGCTGACCGCCGAGTGCCGCTGAGCGGCGTCATTGTCCCTCTTGTTGGCCTCGTACCAAGCCGTCAAGTCCTCTCCAAGCGCGTGAAGATCAGCCTGTAACACACTTATATTAATATCTATTTTTGTGGGAGAGTTGTCCTGAGCGGCTCTTGCCGCATCGTAGAGAGCGCGGACCCTGTCTTCGAGACCGGTCAGGTCCACGGATCGGTTCTGCCCCAGATCTCGGCGGGCCGCGCGAATGAAGTCAGCCACCTTGGCTATGGTCGACTCGAGCTGTTTGCGATGGTCGAAATCGGTCAGCGTCATGAAGTGCGCTCCGGCGTTGATGCGACGGGATTGTTGGATGGATCGGGGAGAGCGCCGTTGGCGCGGTATAGGTAAACGAGGATCTCCGCGACGGCGGCGAACGCCGCCACCGGGATTTCGCTGCCGACTTCGAGCACCCGGAGCAACTGAACCAGGTCGGCGTCCTCGCGCACGTGAATGTCGCGGGCGCGGGCCACCTCCAGGATCTGCTCGGCAATGCCGCCGCAGCCCGAAGCCAATACCGTCGGCGCGTTGTCGCTTTCCGGCTTGTAGGCCAGAGCGACGGCAAGGGTTTCCTTGGCTGGCGGAGCGGCTGTTTTTCGATCCTGGCGGGTATCCGGCACGGCGGCGCTCTTTCCGATGTTGCGTTCTGCAAGCGTCGAAGAGTGTGGCCGGATTTGCTTAAAATTTTATGAGGATTGCGGGGTTTGGGACGCAGAACCCCCGAGACGCGAAAGGGGCCACGAACATGACCCCCTCCCCTTACGCCGGAATGGTCACGCGGCCTTGGTGGCGTCCGATCCCGCTTGACGGGACTTGTGCAGAAAGCGGTGGTTGACGGGGCTGTGCGGTTTCAATGCGAGCCGTTCGTGCGCCAACGCCTCGGCCGCGTCGGCCATGCCGCCCCGGATGGCGGCTTCGGTGAGTGTCCAGTCGATGATATCGCGCTGGGCGTGACTGCCGCCGAAGCTGTTAGCGATGTATCGCGCGCGGTGGAGCCGTTCGACGGCGGTGGCGTGGTCTCCATGCCAAAAGGCCGAAAACCCCTCGATTAGCGGCAGACCCGTTTGCCGCGCCCAGTACGCGGTTTCGTTTGCCGCCGGTTCATCTTCGCGATATCCGGCGATTAACCGCTTTACATCATCGTGCCGCTCCGCGCCCAGGTATGCCATGGCGGCGTGCCAGTCATTGAATGGGTAAAGCGTGCCGTCGGCATGTGCTTCCCAGCATGCGGCCACTTCATCCCAGCGGTCGCCCACATCGACCCCGTCCAGATGCAAGCGCCACAGCAGGGCGGATGCATCCACGAGATCAGCCGCGACCGTGCTATTGCCGTCACGGACCTTTTCGTCATAGAGGCTCAGGGCCAAGTCGCGCCGCCCCAGATCCAAATGAAATAGTGCCTTGTGCCACCAGTTGTGTACCTGGAAGAAGTTATGGTCGCCCGACCAGTGCGGCTCACGGGTTTCCATCCAGTGGACGCCGTCCATCGGGCGGCCCTGCATCTCCATGACGTGGGCCACGGCGTGGTGGGCCCAGCAATCCAAGGGCTGGCGGTCGACGGCTTCGCGGCCCACGGCTTCGGCCCGCGCGTAGTCGCCCGCTTCCTCCAAGCCGAACGCATACCACCCCAGCACGATGGAGTAACCCGGCAGATCTTCGGTCCATTGCGGCAGTGCCCTCGCAATCCGATCGCGAAGATCCCGAGCGTTTCCACGGAAAAAATCCGTCAAGTGTCCCACTTGCAGGCCCACCAGGTCGTGAGGGTGGCACATTGTGTGATGGTCGAGCGCAAGCGCCGCTTCGGTCCAGTTGTTGGCCAGCACATGATCGAGCGCGACGATGTGCGACCGCTCGCGTTCGTTCAGATCGAGATCCTTGGCGCGCGCGGATATGGCAATGGCTTCAGCCGCCGCCTCCGGCTCGGTGGCAACGGCATAGAGATAGCCTTTCAAGATATGCGCCATTGCGAATTCGGGGGCGGCTGCGATTGCGCTGTCGGTCAGCGCCACGGGATCGCCGCGGTAGAGGTTGAAGGCTTCCACGGCCTGGTCATAAATCGTGACAGCGTCCGCGGTGGCGCCCGAAAGCGCGTTGCCTTGACGATCGGTCAGCATGGTGGTCTCCGTTGCATTCTTACAGGGTTAAGGTATGAGCCGTTACCCCTGCGCTCGAAAGCACCGCCGGGGCATGCCGAAACCCTAGAGAACGGCCCGCGATGCGCCTAGTGAACCCATGGTACCCATAAAGTAATTTAATTTTTCTTTATCAATATCAATGTGATAGGAAACTTTACTTTTTCGGAACAGCGTCGACGCCGGCCCTGTTCCACAGCCGGGTGTACCCATGGTACAGTTGTTAAGATTATGGAACCGCCGCATGGTCGATGCTCTGACACAAAAACCGCCACCGACCCGCCAACAGATCATCGCGGCGGCGCAGGAAGCCGTACTCGCCAAAGGCTTCAGCGGGACGTCCATCGACGAACTGATAGCAGCGGTCGGGATCTCGAAGAGCGGTTTTTTCTATCATTTCCGCGACAAAACCGAACTCGCGAAAGCCCTGCTGCAGTGCTACGTCGAAGAGGACAACAGAATTTTCGACAGCATCTTTGCGCGCGCCGATGAACTCAGTGAAGACCCCTTACACAGCTTCCTAATCGGGTTGAAGATGCTGGCCGAGACCTTAGGCGATCTGCCGAATGGGCATCCGGGCTGCATGGTTGCGGCGATCTGTTATCACGAACAGCTGTTTGATCGCGAGGTGCGCGATATCAATGCAAAGGCAATTCTCGGGTGGCGTCAACGCTTTCGCGAACGGCTCGATCGTATTTCCACCGTCTATCCGCCGCGTAACCCGGTCAGCCTGGATGACCTGGCGGACATGCTGTCGGCAGTTGCAGACGGCGGAATCGTTCTTTCCAAGGTAACCAAGGACACGGACAGCCTGCCCCGTCAAATCCTCCTGTACCGTGAGTTCGTCCGCTTGATCTTCAATCCGCCGCCCTCCTAAGCGCGACCGGAGTGACTTCGGTCGCCGGAGAACCTACTCGTGCGCGGTCTCGTCGGATTTGCGCGAAACACCCCGGAACCCCTTCGCGACCACATAGAGTTCCGCCGACCCGGCGCGCGACGATGGCGGCTTGGCGTGTTTCACGGTGGCGAACATTTGTTTCATCCGCTTCAGCAAGCCGGGTTCGGTTCCCCCCTGCAACACCTTGCAGACAAACGCTCCGCCCGGCCGCAGGATGTCGGCGGCGAAATCCAAAGCCAATTCCGCGAGCGCCATGATCCGCAGGTGATCAGTGCCGGTGTGTCCCGACGACGAGGGTGCCATGTCGCTCAGCACGATGTCCACGGGACCGCTGAGCTTGTCCTCGATGACGGTCGGCGCGTTCTCGTCGCGGAAATCGATCAACACGACGTCGGCACCCGGGACCGGGTCCATCTCCACCATATCCACGGCGATCACCGCCCCGCCCCGCGGTTCACCGGCCCTCACGCGGGCAGCGGCCACCTGTGTCCAGCCGCCGGGCGTCGCGCCCAAATCCACCACCGTGGCGCCCGGCTTGAGCAGCTTGAAACCGTCATCGAGCTCGATCAGCTTAAACGCCGCGCGCGATCGATAGCCCTGCTTCCGCGCTTCGGCCACGTAGGGGTCGTTGAGCTGGCGTTGCAGCCATCGCGTCGACGACGTCTTGCGCCGCTTGGCGGTGCGCACACGGGTGGTCATGCCGCGGCCCGTCAGCCCGGCCCCCTTGCCGCCCGTTTGCTTACCGCCACTCTGCCTGCCACCAGAGCGCTTTGGCCCTTTACTCACCGGGACAAGCCCCCTTCCCTGGCGCCATCTCGCGGTCCGCGGCCGCCATGGCGAGCAACAGGCCTTCCCGAATGCCGCGGTCCGCGACCTTGAGGCACCCCACCGGCCAACGCCGGCGGATGGCCTGGAGGATAGCGCACCCACCCACCACCAGATCAGCCCGATCGGGGCCGATGCACCGGTTCCGGGAGCGTTCCGTCCAATCGCTGTCGATCATCTGCGCCATGACCGCGTCCATGTCGTCAAAGGCGATTTCCAGTCCGTCTATGCGCGAGCGCGTGTAGTATCGAAGCCCCAGGTGGGCGGCCGCCAAGGTGGTGACGGTTCCCGACGTGCCCAGCAGCTGAACCTCCGCCCGGGCCACCTGATGGCTAATGCTGTACTGATCGTCGAAAGCTTCCAGCTCTGCATCAACCACGTCCACCATCGTGTCGAAGGTCTTCGGATCGATGCGATCGCCGCCGTAGCGCTCGGCGAAAGTCACGACGCCGAAGGGCAACGAGACGATGCCGATCAGTTCGGGCTCGCGGTCCGGCGCCTGGCCGATCCAGGTCACCTCCGTGCTACCGCCGCCGATATCAATCAGCAGCCCATACTCATAGGACGGATCAAGCAGCGGACGGCACCCCGCCAGGGTCAACCGCGCTTCTTCACCGGAAGATATGGATTCCAGGGACAATCCGGTTTCGTCCTTCACCCGGCGCAGAAATTCGTGACCATTGTCCGCTCGTCGGCACGCCTCGGTGGCGATGGCTCGGGCGCGCTTGACGCCCGCCTCGCGCATGCGTTCGGCGCAGATCGCGAGCGCCTCGATCGACCGGTCAATGGCATTCCGGGCCAACCGCCCGTTGGTGGCCAGCCCCTCGCCAAGCCGGACCGCCCGCGAAAACGACCCGATCACCCGGAACTCTCCGTCACCCAAACCTTCGGCGATCAATAACCGGCAGTTGTGCGTGCCGAGGTCAACGGCGGCATAAATGGGCGGCGGCGGCGCGGCTTCACACGCTCGCGGCGCAGCGGCGCCACAGGGTTCGACCTTGATGCTCTCGTGCGGCACGCTGCCATCATGGGAGGTGGTCATGAGGTGGTCCACGGCCTAGTTTGTCTAGGTTGTCACGTTTTCGTAATCGTACACTTTGTACGCTCGGCACGCGCCGACGCAAGCCCGAACCGCCATAAAGCGCCGCGAACTGTCTACCCAATGCGAAAACGGTATGTTAAAAGCTCAGCCCGGTCGCCCTAGCGGAGTGGTGAAATGGTATCACACCTGACTCTGGATCAGGCATTCCAGGTTCGAGCCCTGGCTCCGCTGCCACCGCAATACCATCCATAAGTTCAGCAATCCGGCCGGCATTGACGCCGCTATCCGTTCTCGCCGAGGGCGCGTTCGAGGCTAATGGCGGCGCTGATCAGGGCCAGATGGGTGAAAGCTTGAGGGAAGTTGCCGAGCCCCTCGCCACTGGGCCCGGTCTCCTCGGCATAAAGGCCGAGATGGTTGGCGAAGCCGAGCATCCGTTCGAACATAAGGCGGGCCTCTTCCAGCCGTGTCCGGTCCCAGTTTCCGGCGTGGGCAAGAGCGTCCACCAGCCAGAAGGTGCAGATGTTGAAAGTGCCTTCCTCGCCCTTCAGTCCATCGACGGTCTTGTCCACGTTGTAGCGGTAGACCAGGCTGTTGGAGACGAGCCCGCCCTTCTCCGGCGACTGGAGGATCGCATCGAGAAAACTGGCTGTCCGCGGATCTGCAGGCGACAAGAAAAAGGTGAGGATCAGCATCAGGTTGGATGCATCCAGCGTGTCGCTGCCGTAGTGCTGAACGAAGGCGCCGAGCTCTTCGCTCCAACCCCTTTTCATGATTTCCTGATAAATCGCGTCGCGCTCGCTAGTCCAACGGGTTACGTTCGCCGGAAACGACCGTTTCTCGGCGATTCTCAAGCCCCGGTCGAGCGCC
>CAKZLS010000231.1 GCA_937127205.1 uncultured Rhodospirillales bacterium | reverse complement strand
CGGCGCGGTTCTCTCCAAGCCTCAAGCGAAAACTGCGGAGCTGGTGCGAACCGGTCGCCAGGTTGAGCGCCCGCGCCTCATAATCCTCAACCCGGTGTGTCACCAGTTCCGGCAGGCCGACGGCATGAACAAGGCTCCCGGCCATGCGGCCGACGAAGGTTCGTCCCGAACAGGTCAACACCGGCAAGCCCGCCCACAGGGCATCGGCCGCGGTTGCGCCCGCGTTATACGGGAACGTATCGAGAAACAGGTCGGCCAATCGGTAATGGGCCAAGTACCTTGGATATTCGACCCGCGACGCAAAAACCACACGTTCGGGATCGACGCCACGGATCTCGGCCTCGCGGCGCAGATTGTTCTCCGTCGCCTCGCAATCGCGCACCAGCCAGAGCACGCTTCCGGGAACCTCGGCGAGCAGCCGCATCCAGACGTCGAAGAAAGCCGGCGTGATCTTATAGCTGTTGTTGAAGGAGCAGAACACAAAACCGTCTTCCGGAAGTCCGCATTCCGAGCGCGTCGGCGGCCGGTCCGACATCACCCGCAGGCTGTCGTTAACCTGATAACAATCCGGAAGATGAACCAGCTTCTCGGCAAAAAACGGCTGCTGGTCCGCCGGCACCACAAACGGATCGACGAAGATGTAGTCGATGAAATCCGCCCCCATCGTCGCCGGATAACCGAGATAGTTGACTTGCACCGGGGCCGGACGGCGGCCGAGGATGCCGGGACGTGACTCTTTGGTGTATCCCATCAGATCGACGGCGATATCAATGCCGAGCTCGGATATCCGCCGCGCAACCTCGGCGTCACCCATGCCGCGCACGTCGATAAAATGTTCGAAGCCGTCGACGAGGCGCGCGCGCATGGCGCTGCGGTCGTCGCGGCCGAAGGACACCGCAAACACCTCGAACCGCTCCCGGTCATGCCGCTCGAACAGACCGGCGGTCAGATAAGCAGTGGCGTGCTCGCGGAAATCGGCCGATAGGTAGGCCAGCCGAATGCGACCGCCCGCGCGACGCGGATTGCTGAGATCCGCAGAACGCGTATTGCTGAGATCCGCGGGACGCGGATTGCGGAGAACAGGCTCCAAGCCCGAGCCGAACCGGCTTTGCACATTCACCCGGGCGCACTGGAGCTGTTCGGCCGGATCGTCTGAAAAAGGAAGGAACGCAAAAGGCCCGGTTACGGACTGTCCCCGCCCCGTTCGCTCGCGCAGTTCCCGCTCATTGGCGGACATGTCCTTCCAATCGCAAATGCGCCGCTGGGCAAACGCCAGCGCGCCCAGCGCGAAGGGACAATCCGGCCGGATCTCGCGGGCGCGGCGGTAGCAGCCGACAGCCTCTTCGTTTCGCTTCAAGTTGCTGAGCGCGTTGCCGAGGCGGACATGGGCATCGGCGTTGTCCGGTTCGATTGCCAAGCCGCGCCGATAGCTGGCGACGGCATCTTGGTGGCGTCTCGCTTCCGCCAGGGCAATGCCCATATTGACGTGCGCCTGGGCAAACTCCGGCCGGATCCCGATCGCCCGGCGGTAACTGGCGATGCTCTCCTCGAGACGCCTAGCCTGTCTCAGCGCGTCACCGAGGGTGAAGTACGCGTCCGCTGATTTCGGTTGTTGCTTCAGTGCCCTTCCCACCAGGCGGACCGCTTCGTCGCAATTCCCCTCCTGCGCGCGTACCAAACCGAGAAGATGGAGCGCGTTGAAGTTGCTGATGCTTATCGAGAGGATCGATTCATAAATCGTTTCCGCACGCGACAAGTCGCCCTGTCGATGAAACGCGACCGCCCGTTTAAGCGCCTCGCCGATCGACACGCTTCGATGAACGGCATACGAACTCCCTAAGGGCTTTTTCTCGTGAGACGCCCCTGAGAAATCTTGGGAGAGATCTTGGGAGAGATTTTGGGAGAAGTCTTCGGAGAGGTCTTCAGCGGACGCGCGCCGCTCCGCCCACCGCTGCCTCCTGTTGCTGCTCATGCCCCCCTCATCCGCATTTGCGTTTATATCAACACATCCGAATAGCGGATGTAGGGCGGACAAAGTACCTTTACAACAAATGCACGACGGACAAATTCGCTTAACAGCATTTGGAGTTGGGTTGATGGTTTCCCGGCTCAATACCGTCTCAGGCCGGAATCACATCCCCTCGGGCAGCTTGATGGTATCGGACCAATGAAAGGCGTCGCGGCGCAC
>CAKZLS010000230.1 GCA_937127205.1 uncultured Rhodospirillales bacterium | reverse complement strand
CGCCAACGGGCCGATGCGGCATTTCAGAAAGTGCGAGACGTTCAAGCCGAAGCCCGCCGCCGGGCGGCCGAACAGGGCACCCGATTGAACGCGTTGTCCGACGCCCAAGCCGGACTGGAAACCGAGCTCGCGGAAACCGAGGCGCTCCGCGTATCGGCCGCCGACGAATTCAACGCTTTGCCCGACACCGAGGCGTGCCGCGCGCCAATGGCCGAGATGAGAGAAAAATTGGGCCAAAAGCGCACCACCCTAGTGGAGCGCCAAGCAACCTTAACGTCGCTCGAACGCGAAGCTTATGGCCGGCGCCGGCGGCTTCAGTCGGTCGGCGAGGAGACCAATTCGTGGACCGGCCGCCGGGACGGTGCGCGCCGCCAGATCGATATCTATCAGGCACGAAAAACCGAAACCGAAACCGAGCTCCAGCGATTGTCGGCGCTCCCGGAAGTCATCGCCGGCAAACGCCAAACGGTACTGAGCGAGATCGAGACCGCCGAGCAGCGGCGCCGCGACGAGGCCGACCGGCTGGCGGTGGCCGAGACCAAGCTCGCCGAAGCGGACCGCTCACTGAGGGCCACGGAGAACGCGCTGGCCAAGGCACGCGAGGACCGGGTCCGCGCCGAAGGCGCCGTCGCCCAGGCCGACCAGGCTTGCCGCGAGATCTCGGAGCGCATATCGGACCGGCTGGAAGTGCGGCCCGAAAGCCTAAGCGAGATTTCCGGCTTGGAGGAAGGCGGCGAGCCCATCGACCTGGAGGCCACCGAGCGGCGTCTCGAACGACTTCGGCGCGAGCGCGACGTCATGGGACCGGTCAACCTGCGGGCCGAACAGGAAGCCGGCGAACTGACCGTTCAAATCGAAACCATGACCAGTGAACGCGCCGAGCTTCTGGAGGCGATCCGCAAGCTCCGCCAGGGGATCGGCGAGTTGGACCGGGAGGGGCGCGAGCGGTTGCTGGCGTCGTTCTCGCAGGTGGACCAGCATTTCCGCGAACTGTTCCAACGGCTGTTCGGCGGCGGGCGGGCGCATCTGTCGCTCACCGAGTCCGACGACCCGCTGGAAGCCGGGCTGGAAATCATGGCCAGTCCGCCCGGCAAACGCCTGCAAGCGTTGTCTTTGCTGTCGGGCGGCGAACAGGCACTGACCGCATTGGCCTTGTTGTTCGCGGTGTTCCAGACCAACCCCGCGCCCATCTGCGTGCTGGACGAAGTCGATGCGCCCCTGGACGATGCCAATGTGGACCGGTTCTGTACGCTGGTTGAACAAATGGCGGTATCCGGAACCCGTTTTCTCATTATCACCCACCACCGCATGACCATGGCGCGCATGGACAGGCTGTTCGGCGTGACCATGGCCGAACAGGGCGTCTCTCAGCTGGTTTCCGTCGACTTGCAGCAGGCTGAAGCCCTCCGCCAGACGGCGTGATCCCGATCGCCGATAATTTCTCGCGATAAATCAAACTGTTAGACCGCCTAAAGCGGCAGAGTCCTTGGGTTTTCAGCCTTGACAGGGTTCGGCGCTGGGCACTATGGTGCAGCGCACCTAGGGTGCGACGTACGGCCAAGGACACGGGGTTTTGAACGGTCTCCATGAGCGAAGACCCCACACCGAAGCCGCTGGACGATCTGGGTGCCCAGATTGACCGCCTAAAGGCCGAAACAAAGCCTCGGGCGTCGAGAGGGGCAGCGGATGCGCCGACAAGCGGGATGGGTATAGCGTTCGCGCTCGCCTCCCACATGGTGGCGGGTTTGGGTGGCGGTGCTGTGATCGGATACTTTCTCGATCAGTGGCTGGATACGTCGCCTTGGTTGTTGGTGGTGTTTTTCTTTCTCGGTTCTGCTGCCGGGATGTTGAACGTCTACCGAATGGTTTCCGGAATGGGCATGGCGGTGGGTTATCGTCCCGCCCCCTCCCGGAACGCGGATCGAAACGAGGGTATGCGTCGCGCAGGCGAAAGTCCGGCCGACGGGGGCAATAAAGAGGAAGGCGGGAGATAACGTGGCGAATCCGCTTGAACAGTTTGAAATAAAGAAGATGCTCGACGTCGACCTAGGCTTCGTAGACGCCTCGTTCACCAACTCAGCCTTGTTCATGGTTCTGTCGGTCGCGGTGGTCGGTGTCTTTCTCATCGGCGGCATGCGGCAACGCTCGCTGGTGCCGGGACGATGGCAATCCATGGTGGAAATCAGTTACGAATTCGTGGCCAACATGGTGCGCGACAATGTGGGCAGCGACGGCCGGAAGTATTTTCCGTTCATCTTTTCGCTGTTCATGTTCCTTCTCGCGGGCAATATGCTCGGTCTGCTCCCGTACAGTTTTACTTTCACCAGCCATATCGCCGTGACCTTCGCCATGGCCCTGGTCGTCTTTATCGGAACGACCGTCATTGCGTTCGCCAAGCACGGCGTCAAGTTCTTCGGTTTCTTCCTGCCCCACGGCACACCCATATTCGTCGCGCCGCTGCTGGTGCCGATCGAGATCCTGTCCTATTTCTTCCGCCCCATCAGCTTGGCGCTGCGGTTGTTCGCCAACATGACTGCCGGTCACACGCTGCTTAAGGTGTTCGGTGGTTTTGTCGTCGCCATGGGCGTGGCGGGCGTCGTGCCTTTGGTCGCTGTCGTCGCAGTCACCGGCATCGAACTGATTATCGCCTTCCTGCAGGCTTTCGTGTTCACGATTCTGACGTGCATCTATCTCAACGATGCGCTTCACATGCACTAAGAGGGCGATTACAAGTCTCGGAAAAACATTCGAACGAAACGAACTCTTCATAACCGTTGGATAGGGGAAACCTAAAAATGGAAGTAGATGCTGCTAAAATGATCGGTGCGGGTATCGCGGTCGTCGGCCTTGGTGGGGTTGGCGCGGGTATCGGTAACATCTTCGCCACCACCATCGCCTCGTTGGCACGTAACCCTGCCGCGCAGCCGGTCATCCAGTTGCCCATGTGGGTCGGCTTTGCGCTCGTGGAAGCCGTCGCCCTTTACGCGCTGGTTGTCGCGCTGATGCTGATGTTCGTATTCTAAGCAACACGTACTCGCTCTGAATTCGTACATGCCGTCCTCCTCGCGGGAGATCTAAATGCCACAATTCGACCCATCGGTGTGGGCGCCACAGCTTATCTGGTTGGTGATCACGTTCGTGGCTCTGTATTTTCTGATGTCGCGTGTTGCGCTCCCGCGTATCACCGACATCCTTGAAGAGCGCGAATACAAGATCAACGACGCTATCAGAAAGGCGACCGGCCTCAAGCGGGATGCCGAGGACGCGGCGGCGTCCTATCAGAAGCTCATGGCCGACGCGCGGGCAAAGGCCCAGGCGGAGGTTCGCGCGGTGCGAGAGCGCGCCGACGGCGAGGCTGCGGACCGGCACGCCGAGCTCAACGCCAAGCTCTCCGAAGAGGTTTCCCGCGCCGAAGCCGGCATCGCCGATGCCCGGAACGCGGCGTTCGACAGTGTTCGGGAGATGGCGACCGAGGCAGCGGCGACGGCAACGGAACGGCTGATTGGTGAGAAAGTCGACGCCAAGTCGGTTGATGCGGCCATCGAGGCGGCCATCAAGGGAGCATCGTAATGGAAGCGTGGGCGGCGGACGCCGCGGGTCAGGTGCATGCCGCCGAGCCCTTTTATGCGAACGCCACATTCTGGGTCGGCCTCGGCTTTATCCTTTTCATCGGCCTGGTCGGAAAGATTGCCTATCGGGTCATTTCCGTGGCGCTGGATGATCGCGCGGAAAAAATCCGCAACCAGATCGAGGAGGCCACGCGCCTTGCCGAAGAGGCTCAGGAGCTGTTGGCAAGCTACGAGCGCAAGCAGCGCGAAGCCGCCGAAGAAGCGCAGTCGATCATCGATCATGCCCGTCACGAAGCCGCCCGCCTCGGCGAGAATGCGGCGCAGGACCTGGAGCGGTCCCTGGCGCGTCGGCGGCAGCAAGCGATGGACCGGATTGCCCAGGCCGAAGCGTCGGCCATTGCGGACGTTCGCAATCACGCCATCGAAGTGGCCATGGCCGCCACCGAGCGCCTGCTGTCCGAGAAAGTCAAAGGCAAGAGCGCCGACGACCTGATCGACAACGCGATCAAGGATCTCCCGAAAAACCTGCACTAAACAGCTGTGCGATGCAACGAGCCGGGGTTTACGGTACCCCGGCTTCGATCCGTTCCAACCACTCGGCTTCCGTCAGCGTTTCCACGCCTAGTTCCGCCGCCTTGCGCGCCTTGGATCCGGCGTCAGCTCCGACAATAACATAGTCGGTCTTTTTGGACACGGAACCGGCCACCTTGGCGCCCAGCGTCTCGGCCCGCGCCTTCGCCTCGCTTCGCGTCAATGTCTCGAGCGTTCCGGTAAATACCAAGGTTTTGCCGGCGAACACCGACCCGCCGGTATCCACGGACACGAAGTCCTCCACCGTCAACAGCTCTCCGAGATCCTGGAGCACGTCCTTGTTGTGCTGTTCGGAAAAGAACGCCGTGATGTCAGCGGCCACCAGGGGCCCAATACCGTCGATATTGACGAGGTCGCGGTATTCGTCCGTTTCAGGATCTCCGGCCGCCTCCATGGCCGCGCGCCACGCGGCGAGCGACCCGTACTGCTTCGCCAGCATCCGGGCGGTGGCCTGACCCACCTGCCGAATTCCGAGAGCATAGATAAATCGCTCCAGCGGTATCGTGCGCCTTGTCTCGATGGCCGCCACCAGGTTGTCCGCCGACTTGCCGCCCCACCCCTCTCGCGCTCGTATGTGATCGATTTTTTGGTCGAGCCGAAAGATATCTGCCGGGCCTTGGATCAGTTTGTCCCGCCAGAAGGCGTCGATGTGCTTGGCGCCGAGGCCCTCGATATCGAACGCGTTCCGCGACACGAAGTGCTTGAGCCGCTCCACCGCCTGCGCCGGACAGATCAGGCCGCCGGTGCAGCGCCGCGCCACCTCGCCTGGCTCGCGGACCGCCAGACTGTTGCACTCGGGGCAGTGGTCGGGAAAAACGAAAGGCTTGGAGTCCGCCGGACGCTTGTCCGGCACCACCGAAACCACCTGCGGGATAACGTCTCCGGCCCGCTGGACGATGACGGTATCGCCTTCGCGAACCTGCTTGCGCTCGATCTCGTCTTCGTTG
>CAKZLS010000229.1 GCA_937127205.1 uncultured Rhodospirillales bacterium | reverse complement strand
TGAAACGCCAGATGTATGGTCGCGCTAAGGCCGACCTCCTTGAGGCGCGCCTCATCAGCGCTGCTTGAACAGGACCGCGAACCTGCACGGAATTTGAGTCAGAACCAATATTCCACGCCGATCCACACCCCTCCCCAAATGCGAGCTTCCCCTCGAGAGGCTGACGATGCTTCGGGTGACCCGCTCGCCTTTTCAAGCCAAGCGGACTGCGATGCGTTTGCGGGCGTAGTCGAGGCCGAAGATCAGTGGTATGCCCAGCCAGGCGAAGGCATAGACCTCCCACGCCACCGACGCGGTGCCCAGAACCACGTTGAGCGGCGGGAAATAGAGAATACCCCAAGAGAATACCATCTCGAAGACAACGCCAGCCACCAGCAGCGGATTGGTGAAGGCGGCGCGGTCGATGCCAAGGCCGTAACGCGAGCGCCGTCCGAACAGGTTGCCGATCTGCATCAGCACGATGGACGCGAGCGTGATGCCGGTGGCCGAGCGGTACAACAGGTCGCTGGCGGCGAGTTCCTGACCCCACTGCCAGCCGCCCTCGAACAGAACCCAGAAGAACAGCGACAGCGCGAACACCGCCTCGATTAGGCCGAGAAACAGATAGCTGTGCGCCATAAGCGGCAGGGTCAGCAGCGTCTGTGCGCGGTCGCGGGGCGGCTGCTCCATGGTGTCGGGTTCGGGCGGCTCCTGACCGAGCGCCATGGAGGGAACGATGTCGGTACCGAGGTCGATGGACAGAATTTGGATGACGGTCAGCGCGAGCGGCACCGGAAACAGAATGAACAGCAGATAGGGGAGGATTTCCGGTCCGTTGCTCACCAGCACGTAATTGGTGAACTTGCGGATGTTGGCGAAGATGGTTCGGCCCTGCTCGACGCCGGAGACGATGGACGCGAAGTTATCGTCCAGCAGAATGACCTGAGCGGCCTCCCGGGCCACGTCGGTGCCGCTATTGCCCATGGCGATCCCGATATCGGCGGCCTTAAGCGCCGGCGCGTCGTTGACACCGTCGCCGGTGACCGCCACCACCAAGTCCATCTCGTGCAGTGCCCCGACGATCTTCATTTTCTGCTCTGGCGTGGTGCGGGCGAACACCCTAGCGCCAGCGCGCAGGCGCTCCACCAGGTCGCGCTCGCGCATGTCGGCGAGTTCGTCGCCGGTGATGGAGGCGCCGTCCGGCACATCCGGAGAGGGCTTCTCCGAGTTGGACTCTGCGTCGTCGCCTTTGCCGTCGATGATTCCGGTGCGCCGGGCGACGGAGAGAGCGGTGTCGGGATGATCGCCGGTAATCATCATCACCTTGATGCCGGCGGAGCGGCAGCGGGCCACGGCTTCGGGGACCTCGGGGCGGATGGGATCCTCCAGGCCAAGAAAGCCGGCAAGCACCAATTCCGTTTCCAGGTCGTCGCGGCGGGCGTCCTCGGGTGGCGGCGCGTCGAGTACGCGATGGGCGACGGCGATCACCCGGTATCCATTGGACGCCAGCCGGTGGACTACCC
>CAKZLS010000228.1 GCA_937127205.1 uncultured Rhodospirillales bacterium | reverse complement strand
CGGCGGTGATGGCGGCGGCGAGGGCGGCGGTGATGGCGGCGGCGATGGCGGCGGTGATGGCGGTGGTGATGGCGGCGGCGACGGCGGCGGCACCTAAGCGGCCGATAAACCTAAAACCGCATCCGCGAAACGTGTCATTCGCGAGACACCAAACTCAGAGACAGCACGACCATAGAATTACGGGGTTTATTAGACCGTTGTCGGCTCCTGTCGGGAACCATCAGATGCGCTCGCGGGGTGCTCATGGAGGAATTGAAGCAAAGCGGGCAATCCGTACGGCAACAAGACCCAGAAGTAGGGAACGAAATGCCGTTCCTCACCCGGGTTGGCCACGTACGTCGATACAAAGAGCGATACAAAAAGCGCCGCAAAAAGCCAGTATGCTTTCGATGTTAGACACTCTCGCCTGACCAGCGGCGCCGCGATGAAGGCAAGGGTAAGGATGACGGCTGGGAACTTCCAAACATCGACCAGCGTTCGGTGATGTCGGTTATCGGCAAAGTCGGGATACAGAACGCTGTGATAGAGGCGCGCGAGGTGTGCAAAGTTGCCCACAAGGCGGGAAGGCTCCTCCAAAACACAGTTCAGCCCCATCCGAAGGTAGTAACTATCCTCATAAAATGGAACGTCGGTCTTTACCGTTGGAAGGGATCCGCCCCATGAGGACGGAGGCGAAAACCAGAAGTATTCCCCGGAGGGTAAATCGTAGCGCAGTGTCTTGAGTCGACACTGAGCAAGGGCAACGTTTGCGCCCGTATTGCCCGAATAGCTGAATCGATGATGTCTTCCGGTGTCGGCGTTAATGCTCGACGCAATCGTCATGACGGCGGCTACGCCTAACCCTAGGATCGCGAGATACTTAATTCGTTTCCCTCGTTCCATCGTTACCAGCAGCCAAATGCCGAGTAGCGGAAAAAACGGCGTGAGAATGGGGCGGCAGATCAGCGCGATACCGAGGAGGACCCCGGCGAGGGCGAGCGATTTCACGGATGGCTGCCACGTCAGGAGAACGTGAAAGGCAGCCACGAGAACCAGGACGAAAGTGGTTTCGCTGAGAACCAGGGTATTCAGATAGAGAAACGGATAGTGCAGGGAGAACAGGACTCCGGCCGCCAGCGCGATCCGATTTGAGCCGCAGAGCTTTCTTGTGAGATCGTATAGGATAGCTGCCGCGATGGCCGCCATGACGCTTTGAACGTAAGCCCAAAGGAGCACCCTGTGCTCCAGGGCTTCCAACCATTCGAATACGGCGTAGAACCCGGCGAGAACAATATGAAACGACGCCCATGCATCCGGAAAGGCAATCGTCTCTCCGGCCATTAGCTGCGAGGCTCTCAGATCAAATTGGTAGGGAAGCCACTTGAGAGCCGGCGGAGGTATGAATTGCAGAGCAATAATGCGCACGGTCAGCGCAAAAGCGAAGACAAACAACCAAAAGTGATGTCGAGACCAAATTTCCCGCATCACGTTTTTTCATGGTCGAGGCTGATGAGCCCGCCCGGTCGTGCGATCGTCATCACGGATTATTGACGAACAGGGCGCCAGTTGTCGATCCGACTCTGGGTCAATTCGATTTTGCCCCGGTCAAGGAACGAGGCGACGAAGTCACGGTTATGTTCTGCCCCCGGCACGCCGTATCTCATCGCCAATTCCAGCCAAAACAGGGACTCTTCGAGGTTCTTGGGCACGCCCTCTCCCCGAAAATACATTAGCCCAAGGCTATTTTGAGCGGGTGGATACCCACGCTCGGCCGCCTGCTGCAACAATCCGGCGGCCATACGCTGGTTTGAACTGACACCCACACCCGCTTTGTACATGCGACCAAGGCTGTTCTGCGCCGCCGGATACCCGAGGACGGCCGACTGTCGGAAATACTCAGCCGCCTGCGCATAGTTACGAGGCACTCCGACACCATAGTAGTGATGTAGGCCGAGCTTGAATTGAGCGGCGGCGTGGTTCTGCGCGGCGGCGCGCTGATACCAATCAATAGCGGCCGTGTAGTTTTTGGTGACGCCCAAGCCGCCGGCATAAAGCGTTCCGAGTCCATATTGAGCATCCGCGTCACCGCTCTCGGCCGCCGCCTGCCATTGATCGCGGGCAACTGAATAATTTTGTTGCTCAAAAGCCCCGGCGCCGCGGTCCACTTGCTTTTCGGTGCTTGCGCAACCCATGACAAATAGCGGCAGAAGGACCACTGAGAGGAAAGCTCCCAATTTCCTCACTGGTTTAACAACATGCATTGTATCTCGCCTCTTGAGGTCTGGCACCCTTGGCGCGAAAGGCTGGGAGTGCTCTCATTTCTCCTTCGTACCTATCATGGGACAGTGGGCGCCGGTCCGCAAGGCGATAGATGTTA
The DNA here is from genome assembly GCA_937127205.1 of uncultured Rhodospirillales bacterium. Lineage (GTDB taxonomy): Bacteria > Pseudomonadota > Alphaproteobacteria > Rhodospirillales > Defluviicoccaceae > CAKZLS01. Next base: position 5,280 of record CAKZLS010000228.1, on the reverse strand, counting down.
CGGATTACCCCCGTTTGCGGGTGTTAGGCGCAGTATCTCGCCGTCGGAGCTGTCGATGAGCAGGTAGACCGCCCCATCGGGTCCCTGACGCACATTGCGGACCCGGTCGCCTATGTCGATGCGCTCCTCGCGGGTGACCCGTCCGTTTTCCATATCCAGCCGGACGAGGGCTTGAGAAGATAAGCCGCCGATCAGTAAGTCGCCGCGCCAGGCGGGAAACAGCGCCCCGTCATAGAAACTCATACCGGACGGCGAAATCGCCGGCACCCAGTGGTAGGCCGCGTCGGCAAGATCAGGCCGGGTGGGCGGGTCCGGGGTGTCCTCGCCACTGTAGTGCTTGCCCCAGCTGACCAACGGCCAGCCGTAGTTGCGTCCCGCTTCGGGCTTGTTGAGTTCGTCGCCGTCGCGCGGTCCGAATTCGATGGTCCAGAGCGCGCCGCTCGCTGGATCTATTGCAGCGCCTTGGACGTTACGATGACCGAAGGACCAGATTTCCGGCAAGGCACCGGGCGTATCCACGAACGGGTTATCCGGCGGAACCGATCCGTCCGGATTTATGCGCACGACGGTGCCGAGGTGGTTGGCGTTGTCCTGGGCGGGTTCGAACTTGAAGCGCTCGCCGAGAGTGACGAACAGCGTGCCGTCAGGTGCAAACACCAGCCGCGAACCGAAGTGGTTCGATCCTCCGACTTTTGGCTCCTGACGAAATATCACTTCCACATTCTCGAGCGCGCTATCGGTGAGGCGCCCCCGCGCCACCGCTGTGGATGCGCCGCCGTCACCTGCTTCCGCATAGCTCACATAAACGAGACCGTTGGATGAAAAGTCGGGATCGACGGCTACGTCCAAGAGCCCGCCTTGCCCACGCGGATCGACGTCCGGCACGCCGGCAACCGGTTCCGAAATCTTCCCTTCATTGGAAACCAGCCTGAGCCGTCCGGGACGCTCCGTTACCAGCATGCGGCCGTCGGGTAAGAACGCCAAGCCCCACGGGTGCGCTAGACCGTCGGCGATGCTATCCACCCGGATTGCCCCGTCCTCGGATGTGAGCGACTGGTCGCGTGCGCACGCGGGAAAAGCAGCCGTCACAAATACCGAAAGAACGACCATTAAAGATATACGTTTCATTTGGATCCGGTTTTCCTCCCATGGTGCATGTCGGAGCACTTCACACCGCGATCGCCTCAGCCACCGTATGGAAACAGAAAGACATCCAGGATGTGCGGTGCGAGTGGATTGCTGTCTTCCATCGTGGTTTTGTTGCCACCGATAGTCATATGTGGTCAACCGACCCGGAGTCGAAGGGCGCTGCAACAAATAATTACGGACACGTAAAAGTTACGCATGCGGCAAAAATTATGCCACTATAACGCGATCTCAATTAGGGTTTTTCAGCGATGGGCGGAATTTTCCACACCCCCTTCGGTTGCAAGATCGAAGCCCGCGGCGATTTCTTCGCGCAATTAAGGGCTTAACCCGTATGGGGCATTGCCGGAAATTTTCTGCGATAATTCAACACACTAAAAAATGCCTAAAATTTGTGCAGTGTGTGGGAGTCCGTTGAGTCTCAAATGAGGGGCGTGTCCTCTCGGAGGGATTCCCACAGGCTTACCCACAGGAACTGTGGTTATATCTATGTACCGCGTCTACTGGCCGCATCATGACCCTTTCATGGACCTGCACGCCAAGGCTGGAAGGGCCGCGTTTCTAGGCCTCGGAGATCGCTTTTCTGATGCTTTGAATGGCGATTCCCTCGTTGGCGGCGTAGGTGCCGTCCTTTCCATTCAGCCTGGGCATTCCTAGTTTTCCGCCCTTATGGTGTAGCGCAATCACCTGCCACAAACGCGAATTGAACACCGGACTTCCGGAACTCCCCCCTTCGGTTGGAGCGCGGTAGTGAACGCGCCAAACGTTTGGGACTGGCGGTTTGCCGGCGGATGGCCCCTCGTGGTCCAGCAAATCGTTGTCCTGAAACGAGAAAGCGAGATCCCGTCCTCCTGGATGGCCGATGATGTAGACCCGCGCAGTCTCTTCCACCACGGGCAACGCCTTGGCCAGCGGCACGGGAGCGATACCCGAAACCGGGATCCGAAGACGAAGAACACTGGCGTCGTGCAGTTCGGGCGGCGAACTCCACAGGATCTTGTCCACGCGAACGGGATCGTCCGTTTCGCTCGCCTCAAATGCGATTTCGGCCTCCTCGGGAGGAATGCCGGGGCTGGCACCGAGCGGGTTCACCACATGATAATTGGTCAACACCAGCAACTCGTCAGATGGCTCCAAGCCGAGATCTCCGGCGCGGACAACGAACCCGGTGCCGATGCGTCCGCCCAGTTGCCGGCGAATGGCCGCTACTGAGACAGCCCGGTCGATACCGGTCTTCCACCATTGAAACGTTTCGGGCCCCCTGTCGCCCAGTATCGCTTCCAATTGGCTGTTGTCCGGAGACGGTTGCTTCCGCAACCGCTGGACTTCGTCAGGAGGAAGTTCCAATTCTCCGCCTGGCAATACCGCCAACCGCGCCCGCAGAATATCCACAAGGCCGCGGCCCCGTTCGTCGGTGTGATCCAGGTCCCAGAGCTGAGTGAACTGCCTGAGCGTACTGGCGACCTGAAACGCCTTGGCATCGTTGGCCGCGGCATACGCTCGGACATGGCGTTCCACTTCCGGCCAATCGCCGAGCCCGAGAGAAGCCTCTGCGAGTGTCGGCAGAAACCACATGTCGCGCTCTGCCGCGGGAGTCGCTTCAAGAGTTTTCACCAGTGACTTCGACACCTCGGCGGGCTTCAGATCGCTGGCAAACCGTAACCCCAACCGCCGGGCGCGCGTGAGCAGGGCCACGAGGTTGACGCCATGCCAGGTATTGGCGGGATTTTGATCGAATGGCTTGCGATAGGCATTGATCGCTTGCTTTAGGGCATCCCGCGCCGGCTTGTCGGTCTTAATGGCGGCGTCGAGGAAAATCTGTTTGTGGGCCCGGCCGAGAAGTCCGGAGGCCTCGGCAAATTCCCGGTGGTCCTTAGCCAAGCGCCGGGTCAACGGCCGAAGCATATCGATCGCCGCCGTGGCCTTTCCGGTATCGATCAGATACTGGGCATAGAGGCGACGGTTTCTCGCGTCGGCGGGATCATGCCGGCTGATGGCTTCCGCCAATTGTCCCATAGCCTCGTACTCGCGGACATCCCGAAGTTTATCCACGAGTCTCTTGGCGACCGAGACGTCGTCGCAGAGCCCATTAAGCCGCTTCAGCACCTGACTGGCCTGGTCTTTCAGCTGTTCTTTTAATTCATCCCGGGTCGGCGGGGTTGTCATGGCGCATCTTTCATACGTTAAGCACGCCTTTGAGGGCACGGCGCATGGCGGGCTGACGCAGATATTTCTGGATGGAATGACGCCAGAAGCCGCCATTATCTACCTTCACGTCTTCTACCCTTGATGCACCATCCCGGCGAAAATCGCGGGCGAGAGACGGGGCAAGGCCGCAAACCGGGTCTAGCCGATCCGCGGCATTGAACCAGGCCAGGGCGACTTTTTCGCTCGGATAGCCGTCCTTGCGGGTCCACCCCGGCTGCAATTTGTCCTGAATCTCATCGAGGCCGAGGGGGCTGCCGAGTGTGATCAGACCGTCCACAGGCGCGCAGTCGGCCACCCTTTTCAGGCAATCGTAGGCGATGACCGTACCCATGCTGTGGGACACGATCACATGCGGCCGCGTGACCGCCGGGTCGGTGAGCGCATCAACGAAGCGCCGGCGGATGGTTTGCTGGATGCGGACGACCGGCCGCCCAGGCGGGCCAAAGTCCACATCGAACAGGTAGTGGTGGACATCGCGCAAATAGGCCTTGAGGAACCTCTTCTTGATGGACCAAGGCAGCGGTATGCGCTCGAGCTCGCCCTGAGGATCGGCCGGCACCGGCGGCGGTTCGGCGCCCTCCAGCTCCTCTTCCGAGAAGCCCGTCAAGTGCCCGCGGAGAGCCTCGATGAAAGCAGCTTCTTCCGCAGAGCGCGGGACGGGCGAAGGCGCGTTTCCGCCGCCGTCAATGGCTTCCGCGGTATCTTCTTCTACCCCCTCGTAGGCAGACAGGTCATCTTCGGGTTTTTCGTAAAGAAGGTCGGCCCAATACACCAATGAACTCGATACGCCCAGATCGCCGAGGGGCGCGGGCTCGGGACCGCCGGCAACGGCTTCGCGCAGGATCCGCAGGAGATCGTCGGGCGGCGGTTTGTTGGCGATACCGTGGATAAAGGTAACATGAGGCATGACGTTTTCCCCCCCTCTCTACGACAATGGGTCCAGGTCGGTAGCCTAGCCCGGAAGCTCCGCTAGATTTCGTAATCCGGATCGACGCCGACGTCGGGGATCTTGGCGATATGATCCGCGTCGCCATAGTCAAGCGTGGTCGCCGCTTCGAAACCCGGCAATCCTATTTCCTTTCGGAGCGCGTTGAGGCGATTGAGCCAGCCCTTCAGGAAAACTTGTTGCGATGGCCGCTTCTCCGCAAGCCGGCGATAAAAGGCCTCGCGCTCGTCACAATAGGCAATGAGTGTCTGACCAAGGTCGGATGCTTCGACGGCTTTCAGCGTGTTTGGGCCGAAGCCCCCATCCACCTTGGCGCCAACGGCTTCTTGGAGAAACCTGACGGCGCGGCCGGGGCCCATGTTCACGGCGGTGTCGAACTGGACCAAGTCGAGGTGTTGTCGAAGAACATTGCACCGTGGCGGCAGCCAATATCCAGTCTCGTAAATGGCGCGAACCTCGGTGTCTTGGATCTCCCTGACACTGCGCGTCGGCAAACCCTGCTTTCGCCGCCAATCGTCATAGACCACCTGAGTCACGCCCTTATTCGTCGCCCCCCCGCGATCATTGGGGTGGTCGACGAAACCGCCTTCCCAGCGGAGAACGAATGGCAATGAAGATGCGAATGCGTCTAACGGCATGAGACCCCCTCCTGTCACGAATGAACGCCCTTCAAAGAGAGTGCCAGCAGTCACCTGCCAGCGCAACAAATCACGCTGTTGGGCTGTGCTGCCCAGCAGCCGCTAATTCGTAAGCATACTATCTATAAGGGTAACTGGTGATCGATGCACAGGAGGCGATTCTCATCTTATTTTACGAGAGGGTGTCGGAGAGCTGAGGAAAGCCTATGAAATAAAAAGAATTTTCAAAAAACACGTAAAAGTTGCAAAAAATTTTATAACGCGACCCGTTTGGGGCTTACCAAGACGCCTCGAATTTTGTTCTATTTATACGAGAATAATTGGTCAGGCATTAGCCAGCGT
>CAKZLS010000227.1 GCA_937127205.1 uncultured Rhodospirillales bacterium | reverse complement strand
CATAGATGGTGATGCGGTGATTGTGCGTGTCGGCCACCAAAAGCCGGCCCTGCTCGTCGAAATCCACGTCATGAGTGCCGTCCTGATGATCGGCACCGAAATGGCCGATTAGCTTTAGGCTTTCCGCATCCAGGATGACCACGCGGTCGTTGCCCACGTCCGAGACGAACAGCCATTTCCCATTCGGCGACAGCTTAACATCGTGCGGATTGTCCAGATCGGCGGTGCTGGAAGACAAGAATTCGGCCTCCACCGCCCGTGCTAGCGATGGGCCGAAAAACAACGAAAGCACGACAGCCAATAAAGCGGATCTCACCGGTCAACCTCGTCTTCCTTCAACAGGCTTGTTGAATGTGGACATTCGCAAACCGAGATGAAAGGAGAAAGCAAACCCCGCAATATGGTCATGGCAGACATCCAGAGCCGAACCGAGACCGTATCACATTAGTCTAATCGTCGCTGGAGGCTATGTATCATGCTTAGATTGGCCATCGTCGTCGCGGTTTTCTTCACCACCACAAGCGCTTTCGCGCAGGGTCCCTCGTTCACGCCGGTCAATGCTTCGGATCGCCAGGAAATCGCCAAAGTCATTCTTGGCCAGATGGCGGCGTTCAAGGCCGAGAACGGCGATGCCGCCTTCGCGTTCTCCGCGCCCAACGTGCGCGCGAAATTCGGCTCCTCCGAGACATTCATGAAAATGATCCGCAAGAATTACGAGCCGGTCTACAATCCCCGTTCGGTGGAATTTGGCGCGTTGAGCATCAGTCACGTGGGCCCGGTCCAGCACGTGTTCGTTCTCGACCCCAATGCCGTGGCCTTCGTCGCCCTCTATTTGATGGAACGCGGAGACGACGGCCGTTGGCAGATCGCCGGATGCATTTTGCGGCCGCGCGAAGCCCGCGAGGCATGAGTGCTGCAGGTCTCAGCGATGGTACTGCCACCGCGGCGAGAATGTCGTTATCGAACGCGGCATGGCGGGGTTCCAGCGATCGGGTGATGGGCGGCGTATCCCACGAAACCGTCAGCCGCGAGGTCATCGACGGCGAATCCTGCGTTCGCCTCACCGGAGAAGTTCGTCTTGACAACAACGGCGGTTTTATTCAGATGGCCATTGATCTCGCGCCCGAAGGCCGGACAATCGACGCGTCGTGCTTTGACGGTGTCGAGCTTCGAGTTCGAGGGAATGGCGAAACCTACGGCGCGCATTTGAGAACCTCGGATGCCGTTCGTCCCTGGCAATCTTACCGCGCTTCGTTCGTCGCCGGCCCACGGTGGACCGATATCCGCATCCCCTTTGCCGAGTTCCAGCCCTACCGCCTGTCCACACCTCTTGACGTCACGGTGTTGCGCCGGCTTGGCCTGGTGGCCATCGGCCGCGCGTTTTATGCCGATCTCTCCGTCAACCGCGCTTCGCTCTATTCTTAACCACGTCATCCCCTGCTCTCATCGGGTTAACGGAGATGTGATTTTACAGGAGCGTTGTGATGATTATCTCTTATAGAGTGAACCAAGAACGCTAGAATTGGAGGTAAAAGTGGTGACACGTCGATCCGTCTTAGCGGGCGCTTTGGCCGCAGTCGGCGGCGCGGGACTGGCAAGCCTTTTGCCGGTGTCGCGGGGCGAAGCCGGGCAAACGACCAAATTCCCGTTTGTGCGCACCGAAGCTGAATGGCGAGACCTGTTGACGCCGGCACAGTACCGGGTGCTGCGCGAGCACGGAACCGAACGCGCGGGCACGAGCCCGCTGGACAAGATTTACGATCCCGGCACATATACCTGCGCGGGTTGCGGCCAGGCTCTATTCTCGTCGGAAACCAAATTCGATAGCCGCACCGGCTGGCCCAGCTTCTACGCACCGCTGGACGGCGCCATCGGTACCAGCGTGGACAAGAGTTTCTTTATGGAGAGGACAGAGGTGCACTGCGCCAACTGCGGCGGTCATCTCGGCCATGTGTTCGAGGACGGACCGCCGCCCACCGGTCTGCGCTACTGCATGAACGGCGTGGCGATGAAATTCGTGCCTGCGTAAAGAGGATCCATCCATGAAAAGCCTGCTTGTCGCCTTGTTGATTGCTCTGCCCCTCGCTTCCGGCGCCGCCCAAGCTGCGGATACCGAAGGAAAAGCTGAAGCGGCCGAGGGAACTGTCGCCTCAGCAATCTTCGCGGGCGGCTGTTTCTGGTGCATGGAGCACCCCTTTGACGAACTGGACGGCGTGATTTCAACGACCTCCGGTTACATCGGCGGCAACACACCATCGCCCACCTACTCTCAGGTTTCGTCCGGCACGACCGGTCACACCGAGGCGGTGAAGGTTGTCTACGATCCCGCGAAAATAAGCTACGAACAGCTGCTGCCGGTGTTCTGGCGCAACGTGGATCCGCTGGACGGCGGCGGACAGTTCTGCGATCGCGGCGATCAGTACCGCACCGGCGTGTTCTATGAAAACGAGGAGCAGAGGCAACTGGCCGAGCAATCGAAACAGGAACTGGTGGCTTCGGGCCGTTTCGACAAACCCGTGGTCACGGAAATAACCGAAGCCAGCGAATTCTTCCCGGCCGAGGACTATCACCAGGATTACTATAAAGTGAACCCGGTCCGGTATAAATTCTACCGCTACCGCTGCGGCCGCGACCAGCGTCTGCAAGAAGTGTGGGGCGACGAAGCCCCGAAGGCCGCCGGATAACCGAACGGCTCCCCCTTTGACGAGAGGGAGCCGCCGGAAGATTAATCTTTAGACGGCCTACCCGCCGATCATTCGAATTCGATGATGATCTGTCCGACGGAGAGCGTATCACCTGCGGCGGCGTGCAGCTTGGAGACCTTCCCAAAGCGCGTGGCCTTGAGGATGTTCTCCATTTTCATTGCCTCGAGCGTCCCGATTTCCGATCCGGGGCTGACACGGTCCCCTTCCTCGACGGTCAATGCGCGGAGCAATCCCGGCATGGGCGCCTGTACATATTTGGTCATGTCGCGCGGCTTGCGTTCCGGCATGAACTTGGCGAACTCGGCCACCCGCTTGCGGTAGACGATCACGTCGATCTCGGCGCCCATATGGAACAGTTTGTAGCCGAGGCCGCTGCGCTCCACCTTGTAGCGCTCCGGGATGTTGTTCATGGTTGCGCGCAACACCGGATCGCCGATCCGCCAATCGCTGTGCACGGAAAGCAGCTGGCTGCCGGTGTCGATGTCGAACCCCTCGTCGGGGCCGCCGGCCACCGGCGTCGCGGTAACCGGGTACTGCTTGCCGCCGATCTCCACAACCACCTCGGTGGGAACGACCCGCGGGTATCCCGGCATGATGCCGGTGGTGCGGCTGGCGCGATAGAGGTAGCGCAAATGCATCAGCGTCGCCGCGGCGATGATCGCGTTGGTCTCGCCTTCGTCGAGCGGTACGGGAGAAAAGCCCTGCGGATACTCTTCATCGATGAAGTTGGTGGTAAGATCACCCTTAAGGAACCGCGGGTTGGCCGCTAGCGCCGTCAAAAACGCGAGATTGTGCAGGACCCCCTTGATGTAGAACTCGTCGAGCGAACGCCGCATCAAGGCCACCGCGCTATCGCGGTCGCGATCATAGGTGGTGATCTTGGCGATCATCGGGTCATAGAACATGGTGACGTCGCCGCCCTCGTAGACGCCGTTGTCCACGCGAACCTTCGGCCCTTCCTCGGGACTCCGGTAGCGGACGATGCGTCCGGTAGACGGCATGAAATTCCGGTTCGGATCCTCGGCGTAGACACGGGCTTCGATGGCCCAGCCTTGCATTTGAACGTCTTTCTGCTTGATGGTCAGACGTTCTCCGGCGGCAACCCGGATCATCCATTCGACGATGTCCACACCGGTGACAATTTCCGTCACCGAATGCTCCACCTGCAGGCGGGTGTTCATCTCCAGGAAGTAGTAGCTGCCGTCGGTATCGAGCATCAATTCCACGGTTCCGGCCGAATTGTAGCCAACTGCTTTGGCGAGATCGACGGCACTCTTGCCCATTCTTTCCCGCAAACCGGGATCCACCACAACCGCCGGCGCTTCCTCGATGACCTTCTGGTGGCGCCTCTGAATAGAGCACTCCCGCTCGCCCAGATGAATGACGTTGCCATGCTTGTCGCCAAGCACCTGGATCTCGATGTGGCGCGGGTTGGCGATGAACTTCTGGACGAATATGCGGTCGTCGCCGAAGCCCGACATCGCCTCGGACTTCGTCATGCGAAGCCCTTCCTCAAGCTCGGACTCGTCCATCACAACGCGGATACCCTTGCCGCCGCCGCCGGCCGAAGCTTTCAGCATAATCGGATAACCGATGTTGTTGGCCACCTCTCTGGCCTGCTCGATACCGCTTAGCGCTTCCAAATGAGACGGAATGACCGGGACGCCAACCTCCTCGGCCTTCTGGGTCGACTGAAGCTTGTCACCCATCAGCGACGTGGCGTCCGGGTTCGGTCCGATGAAGGTAATCCCCGCCTTGGCCAAGGCCTCGGCGAATTTGGCATTTTGCGACAGGAAACCGTATCCCGGGTGCACGGCATCGGCACCGGTCTTCTTGCACGCATCGATAATCTTATCGAAGACGAGATAACTTTCGGAAGCCGGAGAAGGTCCGATATGGACGGCTTCGTCGCAGGCCGGGACATGCAGTCCGTACTTGTCGGCATCGGAGTAAACGGCAACGGTGGGAATGCCCATGCGCTGCGCCGTTCGGTTGATCCGCAGGACGATTTCGCCCCGGTTGGCAATCAGGATTTTTTTAAACATTTTTTGATCCCCGGCCTAGAGAGGCATGTTGGCATGCTTGCGTTGCGCCGGCGTGACTTCCTTGTCACGCAGCAGCGTCAGCGCCTTGCAGAGGCGTTTGCGGGTGTTGTGCGGCATGATGACGTCATCGATGAAGCCGCGTTGGGCGGCCTGGAAGGGATTGGCGAACTTCTCCCGGTATTCCTCGATGCGCTCGGCGAATTTTTCGGGATCGCCCGCCTCGTTACGGTACAGGATCTCGGCGGCGCCGGTGGCGCCCATGACCGCGATCTCGCCCATCGGCCAGGAAAAATTGATGTCCGCGCGCAGATGCTTCGAGCCCATAACCGCGTAAGCGCCACCATAGGCCTTGCGGGTGATGCAGGTGACCTTCGGAACCGTCGCCTCGGCATACGCATACAAGAGCTTCGCGCCTTCGCGGATGATCCCCGAGTGCTCCTGCGACACCCCGGGCAGGAACC
>CAKZLS010000226.1 GCA_937127205.1 uncultured Rhodospirillales bacterium | reverse complement strand
GGCGCGCAGCGGCGCGGCAAACCAGTCCGGTCTGGGGGCCCGTCCGGCGGCGGTTCTGGATCGCCGCGCTTCGCTCGCGATGACAGAGATCTTCCCGGATTTCGCTGCGCTGCATCCAGGCTACGGATTGGTGGTACTGGGTTGGGCCTCACCCAAAAGAAAACCGGCGGCTTCGCCCTGGGGCAAAACCGCCGGTCATGTCTTGTCGTTTTCCCCTGGGGGAAAGCGAGCGCCTGGTTACGCTTTCGCGGTCACATAGGTTCCGGGCGCGTCGCACAGCACTTTCAGTTTGCCTTTGCTGGGGTCGCGGGCCGGGACCATGTCCTTGCCGGAAAGCTTCTTCGTCCAGGCGTCCCAGTGCGGCCACCACGAGCCGTCGGTTGCCTTGGAATCGGCCAGCCATTCGTCCGGGTCCGCCGGATTCTTGGCGTTGGTCCAGAAGCAGTACTTGTTGCCGGCCGGCGGATTGATCACGCCGGCGATGTGCCCCGACGCGGCCAGCGTAAAGCTGTTCTTGCCGCCCAGGATCTGAGTGCCCTTGTAGTTGGACTTCCACGGCGCGATGTGGTCCTCGCGAGCGGACAGGAAGTAGGTCGGCGCCTTGACCTTGGAGAGGTCGATGGGCACGTCGGCAAGGGTAATGCCGCCCGGCTGCACCAGCTTGTTGTTCTGGTAGAAGTTACGCAGATAGAAGCTATGCATGGCGTACGGCATGCGGGTCGAGTCCGAGTTCCAGTACAACAGATCGAACGGGAACGGATCGTTGCCGAGCAGGTAGTTGTTGATGACGAACGACCAGATCAGGTCGTTTTCGCGGAGCATGTTAAACGTGCCCGCCATTTCGGCACCGTCGAGATACCCGCGTTCGGCCATCTTCTGCTCGAGATAGGAGATGGTGCTCTCGTCGATGAACACGCCAAGCTCGCCGGGCTCCGAAAAGTCGAGCATGGTGGTGAAGAAGGTCCCGCTCTTGATGCGATCGTCGCCTTTGCCGGCCATATAGGCCATGGTGGCCGCGAGAAGCGTACCGCCGATGCAGTAGCCGACCGCGTTGACTTCTTTTTCGCCGGTGGTCTGTTCGATGGCGTCGACCGCCTTGACCACGCCCTCGGTGACGTAGCTGTCGAAGGACTTCTCTGCCAGTTCCGCGGTGGGATTGACCCACGAGATCAGGAACACGGTGTGACCCTGGTCCACGGCCCACTTGATCCACGAGTTCTTGGCGCGCAGGTCGACGATGTAGAACTTGTTGATCCACGCCGGTACGAACAGCAACGGCCGCTTTACGACGGTCTCGGTGCTGGGCGTGTACTGAATCAACTCCATCATCTCGTTGCGGAAGATGACCTTGCCGGGCGTGGTGGCGATGTTTTCGCCCATAACAAACTTATCGTAGTCGGTCTGAGCGATCCTGAGCGAGCCCTTGCCGCGCTCCAGATCCTTCAACATGTTCTTCAGACCGTTGACCAAATTCTCGCCGCGCGACTCGATGGTTGCGCGAATCACCTCGGGATTCGTGAGGGCGAAGTTGGTGGGCGACAGCGCGCTGACGAACTGGCGCGTGTAGAAATCGGCCCGTTCCCTGGTTTTTTCGTCCACGCCTTCGACGTCATTGACGCCCTGTTGCATCCAACGCGAGGCAAGCAGATAAGATTGCTTGATGTAATTGAAAACGTCGTTCTCTTCCCAGGCTGGATCCTTGAAGCGCTTGTCGTCCTTTTCCGGCTTAATGAAAGGCTCGGTTTCCTGACCCATCATCCGGCTTGCCGTGTTCTGCCAAAGCGCCATGTAGTCTTGCCACAGCGTCATTTGCGACTGTACGACTTGGTTGGGGTCGGCCATCATCTTGGCCGTCAATTCCATGAAAGTGTTGCCAACACTCAGCGGGTCTTCCATACCCATGGACGGCATAGTGGTGCCGTTTTTCTGCATCCAGTCCTGCAGCAGACTTTGAGTTCGCTCGGCGATTTCCGCAAAAGACTTCGAAAGTTCCGCCGGGTCAGGCATCTGCAGTTGTGTGCCTTGTTGATCGGCCATAACTCAATCCTTTATGATCCCTCAGGGCAACGTCAGGTTTCGCGAGAAAAACGTCCCGCGCCGACATTGATTTGTGTGATAAGTGAAAGGACCCGCGCGCTGGTCCATCGAAATGTTTATAGCCCCTTAACCAAGTTCGGGCAATCTTGAAGTCACAAATGGGTACATGCCGGCAGTCGGGTGCCAAGGAGCAAGGAAAGTCAATGCGTAGCGAGGGTCGACACAGCCAATCGATCAGGAGTCTGGCGACTGTCATGGCGCTCGTCATGGGTGGCGCGCTGCTGGCGGGGTGCGCGTCGGGCGGCGACGAGGGCGCCTCTGCGTCGGGTGCAGATCAGTCCTATCCCAACCTCGGCGACATTCCGGAACGTCCGACGGCGATGACCGAGGAGGAGCGCGCCAGCCTGGAGCAGGGGTTGGTGGCCGATAGCGAGGGCCGCGAGTACTCCGAAGAGGTGATCGGTTTCCAGTCCGATCCCGCCGAACCGCTCCCGGCGCCAATGGAGACCAGCGCCGGTGGCCCTGAGGGTACCACTCTGGGCGAGGTAACCATGCCGGACGCGGTGACTCCGCCGTTCTCGGGCGGAACCGATGTGCCGCCGTCCACCTTTGACGCACCGTCAACGCCAACGACACCGGCTGCACCCGAAATCCCGGCAGCGTCCGACGTCCCGGCAACGCCACCCGCTCCGACGGTCGCGACGCCTCCCGCGCCAACGGCTGCGACGTCGCTCTCGCCGGCGGCGGCAACGCCCGCTCCGGCGCCTATAGCGGCAACGCCTCCCGCGGCGCCAGCGGCGTCGAGCGCCGCAGCAGCGGCGGCGGCGGCGCAATCAGCGCCGAACAACATCCCAGTGCCGCCGGACGATCCCATGGCCCGGGCCGTCACGCCGCCGTTCTCGGGCGCCAACCCATCGGTCGCGCCGGCAGCGGTTCCGCCGCCTCCTGCCACCGCTGCGCCGAGCGCATCTTCTGCTGCCGCGTCGCGCGCACCCTACATCCCGCCCTATACGCCGTCGGCGGCCTACACGCCTGTGCCCGACGCGTCGGGCGCGGTGCCCAGCACCCCGACCGTGACAGCGGGCGACGTTTCAACCACCGATCTCAATCGGGCGCAAATGGACAACCTGCAACCGGCGCCGCCGCCATTTTCCGGTACTACGGGTGCCACGCCCGGAAGTTACGCGCCGACGCAGTTGCCAGGTCCCGCGGCGGGGACAAGACCGACCGCGGTCACCTCTGCCTACGCGCCGTCCTCGGCGCCAACGGCTTCCGCGCCGCCGGCGTCACCGACTCCGTATACGCCGCCGTCGGCAACAGCGGCCGCCACGCCGTCATCGGCGCCAACAGGTTACACACCGCCGTCGGCGGCGGGGGCCTATGCGCCGCCGCCGGCCGCACCGGCTTCCGCGCCGCCAGCCGGCGTGCAGGACGTGTTCGAGGCGCGGCTTCAAGATCCGCTGCCCGGCGGGCCCATGGGGACGCTGCCATCCGGTGATGAATTGGACGGAGGCGAGCCGCTGACAACCGTGGTGGTGTCGTCCACCGGTGTCGCGACCTTCGAAGAGCTGCCGGTCAACGTTCCAGTGCTCGAACGCGAGCCGGTTCCGGCCGCCGCCGTCGGCGGCCCCCGAGGGTCGTTGGCGCGCAAGGCGGTCCCCGGCAGTTCCGTCAAGGTGGCCACCATTTTATTCGCCGACGGATCGTCCAGCTTGCGCGACCGTGAGAGAGAGATTGTCCGCCAGGTCTACGAGCGCTATCTTGCGAGCGGGCGAAAAGTCCGGGTCGTCGGCCATTCGAGCAGCCGCACGCGGAATATGGACCCGGTCCGCCACCGCATGGTGAATTTCGGCATTTCGGCCGAGCGCGCCAACGCGGTCGCTACGGAACTGCAAAGGCTGGGTGTGCCCAGCGAACAGATCACGGTGGTCGCCGCGGCAGACGACATGCCCATGTACTACGAGGTCATGCCGTCGGGAGAAGCCGGCAATCGGCGAACTGAAATCTATCTCGACTAGCTCGGCGCGCTCGACCTCGATCAACCCGCCGACATCGGCGAACCCTTGGACCGATCGGAACGGGACGTTTCACTCGGCGTAATGCGAAATCGACCCGGCAGGGCCGGGTTACCCTTCAGGTGGATGTTATGGAAAACGAGTTTCACGCGATCAGGCGCTTGCCTCCCTATGTTTTTGCCGGAGTGAATGCGATGAAGGCGCGGGCGCGAGCCGCCGGCGAAGACATCATTGATTTCGGCATGGGGAATCCGGATTTTCCGACGCCGCCGCACATCGTGGAGAAACTGGTTGAAGTGGTCCACGATTCGCGCACCCACCGGTATTCGGAATCACGTGGAATCAAGGGGTTACGGCGCGCAATTTCAGCATATTACGAGCGCCGTTTCGGGGTGGATATCGACCCGGAAACCGAAGCCGTGGTATCGCTCGGATCGAAAGAAGGACTGGCCAACCTGGCATCCGCCATTACAAGTCCCGGCGACGTCATTCTGGTTCCCAATCCGAGCTATCCGATCCATCAATTCGGGTTTGTCATTGCCGGCGCGGCAGTCCGCAACATTCCGGTGACGCTTGACGAGAAATTCCTCGCCGCGCTGGAACGCGCGGTGCAGCACAGCGTACCGAAGCCGACGGCGTTGGTGCTTAACTATCCCAACAACCCTACCTCGGAACTGGCGACCCTGGAATTCTACGGGCAGGTGGTGGATTTTTGCCGCCATCACGGCATCTACATCATGTCGGATGTGGCCTATGCCGAGATCTATTTCGACGACAATCCGCCGCCTTCGATCCTCCAGGTGCCGGGCGCGCGGGATATTGCCGTTGAATTCAGCTCCATGAGCAAGACCTATTCCATGCCGGGGTGGCGGATCGGGTTCGCGTGCGGCAATGCCAAGCTGATTGCCGCGCTCGCCCGGGTGAAATCCTATCTCGACTACGGCGCGTTCACGCCCATCCAGGTGGCGGCGGCGGCGGCGTTGAACGGCCCGCAGGAGTGCGTGGCGGAAACTCGAGAACGCTACAAGGGGCGCCGTGATGTGCTGATCAGCGGATTGGCCGGCGCCGGTTGGCATGTTCCGGCTCCGCCGGCGACCATGTTCGCGTGGGCGCCCATCCCGCCGGCGTTCGCCCACCTGCGGTCGTTGGAGTTTTC
>CAKZLS010000225.1 GCA_937127205.1 uncultured Rhodospirillales bacterium | reverse complement strand
AGCGACGATATCGCCCGCGCCACCGGCCACCTCCTCGCCGAACTCTGCGGCAAGCTCGCAGCCGCGGATCTGGGCGCGCGGCGTCTCGAACTGACGCTTTACCGAACGGACGCCACCGTCGCCCGAGACGCGGTGGGAACCAGCCGGCCGGTACGCGACCCCGGTCATCTGGAGCGTCTGTTCCGCGAAAAGCTGGCAGCCCTCGAGGCCGGCTTCGGGGTCGAGGTGATGACCCTTGCCGCCAGCGTCGTCGATCCCCTTGCTGCGGTTCAAACACCCATGGGATTCGAACGCTCATTTGCCGGCGAGGATACGGCCAACTTCGTCGACCGCGTCTGTAATCGACTTGGCCCGGAGAACGTAGTGCGCCTGAGGGAACATGGCAGCCACATTCCGGAACGCTCCTGCCGCGAGGTCTCCGCTCTCACCGTCCCGAAAGCCTCCGACAATAAAGCCCCTCACCATAGCCAACGATCCCGGCAGCCGCGTCCGTTAACCTTACTGCCCTGGCCCGAGCCCATCGAAGCCATGGCGGCGGTGCCGGACGGGCCGCCGGTGATGTTTCGCCGCCATCGCGTTCAGCATCGGGTAATCGCCGCCGAGGGCCCGGAGCGCATCGGCCCCGAATGGTGGCTGGAGGACCAGGGCTGCAACCCTGAGCGTCAATCCCGTATCCGCGATTATTACCGGGTAGAGGATTCGGAGGGTCAGCGGTTCTGGATCTATCGCGAGGGCGTCTATCGCCCGGAAAGCCCGCCCCGCTGGTACCTGCACGGACTTTTTCCATGAATATCAGGCATTGCCGCCATGTCTTGCTACGCTGAACTGCAAGTCAGCAGCAATTTCAGCTTTCTGCGCGGCGCTTCTCATCCCGAGGAACTTGTGGCGAAGGCTGCCGAACTCGGGCTATCGGCCATCGCCATTACCGACCGTAATACTCTCGCCGGCGTGGTCCGGGCCCATGGGGCCGCCAAGCAGGCCGGGATCAAATTTGTGGTGGGCACGCGGCTGGATCTAGAGGATGCCCCAAGCCTTCTCTGCTTTCCCACCGACCGCGCCGCTTACGGCCGGTTATCGCGGTTGCTGACCGTGGGACGCCGGCGCGCGCCCAAAGGAGAGTGCCGGCTCGGCCTCACCGACGTGTTCGATCACGGTGAAGGGCAGATTGTCGTGGCAATCCCCCCAAGGGAGCCCACCGAAGCGTTCAGTGATGCCCTTTCCATGGTGCGAAGCCACTTTGGAAAATCCCTCTATCTCTCTGCAAGGAAAAGTTATCTTGGCGATGACTCCCGCCGTCTCGCTATGTTGGCCAATCTTGCCGACGCAAACCGCGTTCCCCTGGTCGCTACCAATGACGTTCATGCCCACACGGCCCACCGCAAGGCCCTGCAGGATGTGCTGACCTGCATCCGCGAACATTGCACCATTTACGACGCCGGTCACCGGCTGTTCGCCAACGCCGAACGCCACCTCAAACCGCCGGCCGAGATGGCTCGATTGTTCGAACGTTATCCCAGAGCCATTACCCATACCGCTGAAATTGCAGAGAAATGTGCGTTCACTCTTGACGAATTGCGCTATGAATATCCCGTCGACCCGGTCCCCGGTGGCGGTACACCCCAGGACGAACTGGCCCGACTGACCTGGGCCGGTGCGGCGGAGCGCTATCCCGGCGGTGTTCCAAACAAGGTGCGCACCCAAGTAACGCACGAACTGGCGCTGATCGAGACACTCGGTTTCGCCCCCTACTTCCTCACCGTCCACGACATCGTCCGGTTTGCCCGCGAGCGCGGAATCCTCTGTCAGGGACGCGGCTCGGCGGCCAATTCGGCGGTCTGTTACGTTCTTGGAATCACCGCGGTGGATCCGGCCCGCCTGGATTTCCTGTTCGAACGGTTCATCAGCGCCGAGCGCGACGAACCGCCGGACATCGACGTGGATTTCGAGCATGAACGCCGCGAGGAGGTCATCCAGTACGTCTACGAGAAATACGGCCGCGACCGCGCCGGCATGACCGCCACGGTGATCAG
Source organism: uncultured Rhodospirillales bacterium (assembly GCA_937127205.1). GTDB lineage: Bacteria > Pseudomonadota > Alphaproteobacteria > Rhodospirillales > Defluviicoccaceae > CAKZLS01. The sequence continues at coordinate 6,174 of CAKZLS010000225.1, read as the reverse complement.
CTACCGCACTAAGAGCGCGCTGCGCGAAGTCGGCAAGGTCATGGGACTGTCCGACGATTCCATTGTCGCCCTGCAACAGGCGTTCTGGCGGCGGTATTGGGATGAGGTCACCGAGGATCAGATGCGCGACGCCGGACTCAATCCCGACGATCGCACGCTTCGAATGGTCGTTGAGTTGGCGGGCGATCTGCGGGGGTTTCCCCGCCATCTGTCTCAGCACACCGGCGGCATGGTGATTACCCGAAGCCCGCTCTCCAACGTGGTGCCCATCGAGAACGCAGCCATGGCCCACCGCACGGTCATCGAGTGGGACAAGGACGATCTGGACGCTCTCGGCATTCTCAAGATCGACATCCTCGGTCTCGGCATGCTGAGCTGCGTGCGCAAGGCGCTGGATCATATCCGCGACCATCACGGCCGCGGTGTCACCCTCGCTACTATCCCCGCCGAGGACCCCAAGACCTACGACATGCTGTGCGAGGGCGACTCCGTCGGCGTGTTTCAAGTGGAGAGCCGGGCGCAGATGAGCATGCTGCCGCGCCTGAGGCCGCGCACCTTCTACGACTTGGTGATCGAGGTGGCGATCGTCCGCCCCGGCCCCATCCAAGGCGACATGGTGCATCCCTACTTGCGCCGCCGCCAGGGCCTGGAGCCGGTCGTGTATCCGTCATCGGATTTGGAACAGGTGCTCAGAAAGACCCTCGGCATTCCGCTGTTTCAGGAGCAGGCCATGAAGATCGCCATCGTCGCCGCCGGCTTCACTCCTGGAGAATCCAACGAATTGCGCCAGGCCATGGCAACCTTCCGCCGCTCCGGAACCATTCACGGCTTCAGGGATAAATTCGTCGAAGGGGCTCTGAGCCGCGGCTACGATAGAGACTTTGCCGAACGCTGTTTCAAGCAGATCGAAGGCTTCGCCGATTATGGGTTTCCCGAGTCCCACTCCGCCAGCTTCGCGCTCATCGTTTACGTTTCGGCGTGGCTGCGGTGTCACTATCCGGCGGCGTTCGCCTGCGCGCTTTTGAACAGCCAGCCCATGGGGTTCTATGCGCCGGCCCAGATCGTCGGCGACGCCCGGCGCCATGGCGTCGAGGTCCGGCCGGCAGATATCAATTTCAGCCACTGGGACTGTACGCTGGAGCCGGTGGCGGACGCGGGCGACGAGCGTGAACGGGATAGCGCGGCGTTGCGGCTTGGATTTCGCCAGATCAAGGGCCTGGCCGCGCGTGACGCCGAGGCCATCGTCGCGGCCCGGTGCGGAGGATACCGCGATCTCGCTCACTTGTGGCGCGCGTCGGGCGTCGGCGCGTCGGCGCTGAAGACGCTCGCCGGCGCCGACGCATTCCGCTCTCTGGGCCTCGATCGTCAGCAGGCATTTTGGACGGTAAATCGGCTGAAAGACACCACTTTGCCGCTTTTTTCCGCCGCCGAGAACGGCGAAATGGGGCGCGAAACCGAAGTGGCGTTGCCGCCCATTACTTTGCCGGAACAGGTGGCTGACGACTACCGGGCCCTGCGCCTGTCGTTGAAGACGCACCCGCTGTCGTTGCTGCGCCCGCGGCTGGATCGAAAACAGTGCGTCCCCAGCGCGCGGTTGGCCACCATGAAAACCGGCTCGGCCGTCAAGCTGGCGGGGCTGGTGATCACCCGGCAGCGCCCCGGCAGTGCCAATGGGGTCATGTTCATCACCCTCGAGGACGAAACCGGTCATGCCAACCTGATCGTCTGGCCCGCGGTGTTCGAGGATTTCCGCCAGGCGGTGCTCGGCGCCACCTTGATGGGGGTGGAGGGCACGGTCCAGCGCGAAGGCACCGTCATTCATGTAGTCGCCCGCCGGGTATGGAATCTGGGCTCGCTTCTCGGCACCCTCACCAACTCGGCGAAGCCCGACCGGGCGGCCGACGAGGCCAAATTCGACGTTCAGTCGCGGGATTTCCACTAACCACAGGGAATTCCCGACAATTGCTTGCAAAACCCGCGCCACGCGGTAGCTTTCCACAGGGACCACTCAAGCGGGGGACATTGACGCCATGGCTGCAAAGATCATCACCATCGCCCAACAAAAAGGCGGCGCCGGAAAAACCACCCTGGCGGCGCAACTGGGGGTGGCCTTCAGTGCGGCCGGCAAACAGGTGGCGCTGGTGGACATCGATCCCCAGGGAAGCCTGAGCGCATGGCACAGCGTCCGCAAGGACACGCCGGCGGACACTTCGCGCCCGGTGGAGATGGTGCAGGTGGCTGGCTACCGCGCCTCCAACGAACTGACCCGGCTCAAGCGCGCCAGCGACATCGTTATCATCGACAGCCCGCCGCACGCCGAAACCGAGGCCAAGGTGGCGGTCCGCGCCGCCGATCTGGTGCTGATCCCGGTCCAGCCGAGCCCCATGGACATCTGGGCCACCGACGCCACCATGGACTTGGCGCGCACCTCCAGTGTGCCGGTCCTCCTGGTCCTCAACCGGGTGCCGCCCCGGGGCAAGGTCATCGACGCCATGCGCGAACAGCTCGCCAAAAATGGCCTCCCCGTGGCCAACTCCGTGCTCGGCAACCGGGTCGCCTTCGTCGCCAGCATGCTCGAAGGCCAAGCGGTGGTAGAGACCGCGTCACGGAGTGCCGCCGCCGACGATATTCGCAACCTCGTTAGCGAGATTCAGTCGAAGCTCTAAGAAATCGGTTTCAGCTTTGTCTCCACCCACACTTCGGAATGCATAGTGCGGTGGACCGGGCACTTATCGGCAATCTCCAGCAGCTTCTGGCGGTCATCCTCGCTGAGCGGCCCGAGCAGTTCCACCTCTCGTTCGATGCGGTCGATCTTGCCGCTCTCGGTTTCGCAATGGGCGCAATCGTCGGCGTGAACCTTGCCGTGTTTCAAGGTTACCAACGCGCGCTCCAGGGCCAAACCCTTGCGCTCCGCATACATGCGCATGGTCATGGTCGTACAGGCCCCCAAGCCGGCGAGCAGGAGATCGTAGGGCGCCGGGCCGGTATCGGTGCCACCGTAGGTCACCGGTTCGTCGGCGAGCAGAGTATGTTTGCCGCCCACTGAGATCACCTGAGCAAACTTGCCGTCGCCAGTCTCGCCCACCACCACCGTGTCTTCGGCGGCGGTCAGTTCCGGCAGCGTCGCCTGCTCCACCGCGCCCACGTACCGCCCTGCCCAGGCCGCGATCACGTCGGCCACATAGATCGCGTCCTCGCGCCTTGTCAGCAGATGATCGGCGTCATCGAGGGAGACAAAACTCTTGGGATGCTTGGCAGAAACGAAGATGCGCGTCGCGTTGTCGATACCGACGGTCTGGTCCAGCGGCGCGTGGAATACCAGCAACGCCACCCGCAGTTTGGCGATGGCGTCTTCGAGCTTGTGCGAGCCGATGTCGTCGAGGAACTGCTTGGAGACGCAGAACGGCCGGCCGACAATGACGATCTCCGCAAACCCCTTGGTTTCGATGTCCTCGATGGGCCCCTGAAACAGATGCCGCACGTGGCCGGGATCGGCCGGCGCGCCGATGGTGCTGACCGCATTCACTTCGGGGATGGACGCGGCGGCGGCGAGCACGGCGGCCCCGCCGAGGCTGTGCCCCACCAGGATCTTAGGCGCTTCGTGATGGGCCCGCAGCCACTCGGCGGCGGCCAGCAGATCGCCGATGTTGGAGGAAAAGCTGGTATTGGCGAACTCGCCGGCGCTGGCGCCGAGCCCGGTGAAGTCGAACCGCAGCACCCCCACCCCGTGATCGGTCAGGGCCTCTGCGATACGCGACGCCGCGAAGATATCCTTGGTGCAGGTGAAGCAGTGTGCGAACAGGGCGAACGCCCGGGGCTTTCCTGCCGGAAGGTCGAGCCGGGCGGCCAATTCGCTCTCGCCGTCGGCGCCGACAAAGATGATCTTCTCGCTCAGTTTGGTCGCCATTCGCTGGGGCTCCTGATAGGTTGGGGCGTTAATTCGGAGAAGATACCGAAAGGATACTGTCGATGGCCACCTCCGCTCCTTTTAAATGGGACGATCCGTTCCATCTGGAAGACCAGCTCGACGAAGAGGAACGGCTGGTCCGCGACAGCGCCCGCGCCTACGCCCAGGACCGGCTGATGCCGCGCATACTCATGGCCAACCGCCATGAGAAGTTCCATCCCGAGATTATGACCGAGATGGGCGCCGTCGGCCTGCTCGGCTCCACCATCCCGGCGGAATACGGCGGCGCCGGCGTCAACCATGTGGCCTACGGCCTGGCGGCCCGCGAAATCGAGCGCGTAGACTCCGGCTACCGCTCGGCCATGAGCGTTCAGTCCTCGCTGGTGATGTACCCCATCCACGCCTACGGCACCGACGACCAGCGCCGGAAATACCTGCCCCGCCTCGCCACCGGCGAACGGGTGGGCTGTTTCGGTCTCACCGAGCCCGACCACGGCTCCGACCCCGGCGGCATGCGCACCCGCGCCGAACGGGTGGACGGCGGCTACCTCCTTACCGGCGCCAAGATGTGGATCACCAACTCGCCCCTCGCCGACGTCATGGTCGTCTGGGCCAAGCTCGACGGCAAAATCCGCGGCTTCATCCTCGAGCGCGGCATGAAGAGCCTGGTGACCCCCAAGATCGAGGGCAAGTTCTCGCTCCGCGCATCGAGCACCGGCGAGATCGTCATGGACCAGACCTTCGTGCCCGACGAGAACCTGTTTCCCGACGTCAGCGGCCTCGCCGGCCCCTTCGGCTGCCTCAACAAGGCACGGTACGGCATCGCCTGGGGCACGCTCGGCGCCGCCGAGTTTTGCTGGCACGCGGCGCGCCAGTATACCCTCGACCGCAACCAGTTCGGCCGGCCTCTCGCCGCCAATCAACTCATTCAAAAGAAGCTCGCCGACATGGAGACCGACATCGCGCTTGGCCTCCAGGGCTGCCTCCGCGCCGGCCGGCTGCTGGACCAGGACCGCTGCGCGCCCGAGCTGATCTCGCTGATCAAACGCAACTCCTGCGGCAAAGCGCTGGAGATCGCCCGCACCGCCCGGGACATGCACGGCGCCAACGGCATCGTCGACGAGTTCCACGTGATCCGCCACGCCATGAACCTGGAGACGGTCAACACCTACGAGGGCACCCACGACATCCACGCCCTCATCCTCGGCCGCGCCCAGACAGGCCTGCAGGCCTTTACGGGCGGATAAAACAAGTTTACCGCAACAGGCGGATCAGGCTGGAGGTATCCCAGCGGCCGCCGCCCTTGGCCTGCAGCTCGGCGTAGAACTGATCCACCAGCGCCGTCACCGGCAGCACCGCGCCGTTGTCCCGAGCCTCCGCCAAAACAATCCCCAGATCCTTGCGCATCCAGTCCACCGCAAAGCCGAAGTCGAACTGGTCGTCGATCATCGTGGTCGCGCGGTTCTCCATCTGCCACGACTGCGCCGCGCCCTTGGAGATGACGTCGACGACCCGGTGGGCATCCAACCCGGCGCGGTCCGCGAACTGCAGCGCCTCGGAGAGCCCCTGCACCAACCCGGCGATACAAATTTGATTGACCATCTTGGTGAGCTGGCCGCTACTCACCGGCCCCATCAGCGTCACCGCCTTGCCGTAAGCCTGCATCAGCGGCGCGGCGGTGTTGAACGCCCCCTCTTCGCCACCCACCATCACCGTCAACTGGCCGTTCTCGGCGCCGGCCTGCCCGCCCGACACCGGCGCGTCCAGAAATGCGATCTCCTTGATGCCGCCGATGCCCGCCAGTTCCAGGGCCACCTGGGCTGACGCCGTGGTGTGGTCCACGAAAATGGTCCCCGGCGCCATATAGGTGAACGCCCCGCCGTCACCGACGACCACATGACGCAGGTCGTCGTCGTTGCCGACGCAGCAGAACACCACCTCGGCGTCCCGCGCCGCCTCGGCCGGCGTCGCGGCGGACGCGCCGCCATGCTGCTTTACCCACGCCTCGGCCTTGGCGGCGGTGCGGTTATAGACGGTAACGTCGTGGCCGGCCTGGGCCAGATGCCCAGCCATGGGATACCCCATGACACCAAGCCCGATGAACGCCGTTTTCATGGCTCCGCTCCCTCCTCGAGAATGTGATTTATCTGAGCCGGATCATGACCGCGTTTGCAAAACCGCGAAACCGCTTTGATGCCGAATTGCGAAAAAACGAGCCGGGATGCGGGACGTCGGCACGAAAGCAACGCCTTGAAGCCTCGAATCGC